>JBKJUD010000311.1:0-7459 GCA_046590735.1 Candidatus Eiseniibacteriota bacterium
GTCATGCGCCCTCTGGCGCCGCACTTGCCGCGCCGCGTGTTCTACCGCCTCGCCGCGGCGCTCGGGAGCGTGAACTACCTGCTGCACGGCAGCCTGCGCGCCGCGGTGCGCGGCAACATGCGCCGCGTCTACGCCGGCGTGCTCCGCGACGCGGAGGTCGAGCGCCACGTGCGCTGCTACTTCGCCAGCCGGACGCAGTTCGTGCTCGAGAGTCTGCTGGTCCCCGACATCGCCCAATCGCGCTACGACGACTGGTTCCGCGTCACCGGGCGCGAGCATGTCGAGCGGGCCGTCGCCGCCGGACGCGGCGCCGTGGTGCCACTCATCCACTACGGCCCGTTCACGCTCGCCGGCGCACGCATGGCCGCGTGGGGCCTGCGGGTCACCGACATCGCGCAGGGCGCCGAGGAAGCCGGCACCTCGCCGCACGCGCAGCAGATGACGCGCGATCGCTACGCCAGCTGGGAATCCGGCGGCGGCGCGCTGGTGGATCGCGCCGGCTTCCTGCGCCAGGCCCTGGCAGCGCTCAGGCGCGGCGAGGCATTGTCGGTGTTCTTCGACGCGCCGCCGACCGCGACCGCGGTGATGACGGAAGGCTGGTTCATCGGCCGCTGGGTGGAGATGCACCGCGGCCCAGCCACCGTGGCGCTGAAGACCGGCGCGCCGCTGCTGCTGATGGCGTCATACCGCGACGCCACAGATCACATCTGCATCGACATCGCCGGGCTGCTCGAACCCGTGCAGTCCGGCGACCGGGAGGCCGATATCCGGGCGACGATGCAGCACGTGGCCGATTTCATGTCCGCCTGGGTTCACCGCCACCCGTCGCAGTGGATCATGTGGAAGGAACTGCACGCGCGCGAACGCCCAGCGCCCCCGGGCGCGGGGGCGTCCCGCGCGGGGTCGATCCCTGGGGAATCAGCCAAGCTCGACCATTGATTTCTCACGAGCGGGGGACCTTCGTGGCACGAGTGGCTTGTCCCATGGCCGAATTCCCGGCTATAGTCGTGAGGCACTCTCCTCCGCGCGCCAGTCCTGCCGACGGTCACGCCCCGTGCCAGCGCTCCCCTTACCCGGCTCCCCGCCGACCTCCCCTACCCCCGGGATGCCCATGAAAACGCCAGTTCGTGAAGTCATCAAATATTACGCGTACGCGGCCCTGCGGCCGCTGATCCCCCGCCTGCCGCGGCGGGTGTTCTACGCGGTCGCCACCGCGATGGGAAACCTCAACTGCCGCCTGCACACCGTGCTGCGCGAGGACGTCCGCCGCAACTACACGCTGATCTTCGGCGACACCCACTCTCCCGAGGCCATCAACCGCCTGGTCTTCGATCACTTCGAGCAGCGCGCGAAGTTCGTCCTCGAGACCCTGCTCTACACGCAGGCGACCGACCCGCGCATGGACGACTGGTTCGTGCTCGAGGGCAACTGGGAAGAACTGCGTACCGTCACGGCCACCGGGCGCGGGCTGGTCATTCCGCTGCCGCACTTTGGCCCGTACTGCCTCGCCGCGGTCAAGATGGCGAAGTACGGCGCCAAGCTCACCGACATCGCCCACGACGTGTCCGGCTCGGAGGACATGTCGAAGTACGCGAAGAAACTCGACGACGAACGCCACGAACTGTTCCGGCAGAGCGGCGGCGAGGTGATCGAGCTGTCGAGCTTCCTGCGCGGCGTGATCGCGGCGGTCAAGCGCGGCGAGGGCGTGGCGGTGTTCTTCGACTCGCGGCCCACGGCGCAGATGACCGAAGGCATCTTCATGGGCAAGCGCTGCCAGTTGCATCGCGGCCCGGTGCAGATCGCGCTCAAGACCGGCGCGGCGATCCTCTTGATGACGGGCTACCGCGACGAGGACAACCGCATCCATGTCTGCTACGGCGGCATCCTGGAGCCAATTCGCACCGGCAACAAGGAAGAGGACATCCGCGTGAACACGCAGCGCATCGTCGACTACCACGAGCAGTACCTGCGCCGTTACCCCGGGCAGTGGATCATGGTGAAGGAGTTCGACGAGAACCTGCTGCTGCCCACCGAGGAGAACCAGTCGGCGCTGGCGGCGGTCCACCGCGGCGACCAGCGCGCGATGGCGGTCGGCGCGTCGTAGACGACCGCCCGACGCACCATGACGAACGGCGCGGGAGCCTGGTGGCCGCCGCGCCGTTTTCGCATGCTGTGCGGCGACCATGCGCCGCGGCGCTTACTTGCCGCTGAGGAACTGCTGCACGACCTTGATGTTCTCGCGCGAGCTTTCCGCCGCCGAGGAGGTGGGCGCCATGTCGACGACCTTCTGCCAGTGCGCGATGGCCTCCTTGTAGATCTGCGCGTCGGCGAAGGCGACCCCCCAGTAGTATTCGGCCTGGTAGCACTTCGGGTCGAGGCTCAGCGCCTTGCGGTACATCTCGGCGGCCTCGCCGTACTTCTGCTCGCCGTAGAGCACGTTGCCGAGGCTGGCGAGTGCCAGCGGATCGTTGGGACGCACGGCCAGCGCCTTGGCGAGGATGTCGGCGGCCTGGTCGCCCTTGCCGAGTTCGTTGAGCAGGTTGCCCTGGTTGACCATCGCCTCGACGTGCTTGGGATTCGCGGCGATCACGCGCTGATACTGCGCCAGCGCTTCCTCCTTGCGCCCCGCGTCGTAGAGCGCGTTGCCCAGGCGGAAACGGTTCTGCACGCTGGTGCTGTCCTTCTTGAGCGCGGCGGTGAAGATCGCCACCGAGTCTGCGGGCGGGGCGCCCTCCGCCAGCACCTGCAGCGCCGACAGCGGCTGCAGCGCTCCGGCGCGGGCCGCCGGGCTCACTGCCATCATCGCCGCGAGCGTCCCCGCGAGCGTCATTCCCCATACTGCCGCACGCGTCCCGCCGCCCGTGTTTCCGCTCACGCCCGTCATCCTCCGTTCGAACCCTCTTGTCGCGTCGCCGCCGGCCAGGCCGGCGCGGCCTTCACCCAGTCTACAGCAGCGGGCGAATCGCATTGTCGAGAATTGCCTTGTCGGTGTAGCCCTGGAACACGTTGCGGATCACACCGCCCTTGTCGATGAGGAATGCCGTCGGGTAGCCGGTGACGCCGTAGCGGCCCTGCGTGCCCTCGTCGCCCATCACGATCGTGTAGGGCAGGCCGTTCTCCTCGGCGAATTGCTTCACCATCTCGGGCTTGTCGTCGTCCATCGAGAGCCCGAGGATGACGAAATCCTTGTCGGCATACTGCTTCTGCAGATCCACCAGATGCGGCAGTTCCAGCTTGCAGGGACCGCACCAGGTGGCCCAGAAGTCGACCATCACTACCTTGCCTTTGTAGTCGGCGAGGCTGACGGTCTTGCCGTCGACATCGGTGAGGGTGAAGGCGGGCGCGGTCTTGCCGGGGAGGAATCCCACCGCGGGGACGCCGGCCGTGGTCTGCTCCTTGGCGCCACCGCCGCAGCCCAGGAGCAGCACGGCGGACAGGCAGGTGATCGCCCAGGTGAGGCGGGACAGGTGACGCATGTGGATCTTGTCTCCTTCCGTTGCATGAATCCAGGCTGGCGAGCGGGGTGCGAGGTGTCGCGCGCTAGCCGCTCCAGCCGAGTCGTTGCGCCCACGTGGTGAGCAGGGTGAGCTTGTTGGTGACCATGAGCAGTCCCATCAGGATGACGATGACGCCGCTGGCCGTTTCGATGGCCCGGAAGTGATTGCGCAGCTTCTTGGACACCGAGAGGAACTTGTTGATGCCCATCGCCGCAAGGAAGAACGGGATGCCGAGGCCCAGCGAGTAGACCACGAGCAGGTAGATGCCCTTGAGCACCGTGTCCTGGTTTCCCGCATAGGCGAGGATGCCGGCCAGCACCGGCCCGATGCACGGCGTCCAGCCGAACGCAAAGGTCAGGCCGACGATGAAAGCGCGCAGCGGGCCGACCGTCCTGGAGACGGCGTCCTCGCTGTCGAGACGCTTCTCCACCTGCAGGCCGGGGATGCGGAACAACCCGGTCAAGTGCAGCCCGAGGATGATGATCACCACGCCGCCGATGCGGCTGAGCAGCGGCAGGTGGGTGCGGAGCAGGCCGCCAACTGCGGTCGCGGTGGCGCCCAGCGCCACGAAGACCACCGTGAAGCCCAGGATGAACGCCAGCGAGCCGAGCGCCACGCGGCGGCTCAGCCCCTTGGTCTCGCCGCGCCGGAGTTCCTCCATCGACGCGCCCGAGACGATGCTCACGTAGATCGGGATCAGCGGCAGCACACAGGGGGAGACAAACGAGAGGATTCCGCCCCCGAGTGCTAAGAGGGTTCCGCTGAAGTCCATGTGGGCAGTTTCTCCGGTGACCGGGTGGACGGCGTCGAGCGAGCGCGTGACAGTAGCAACCGGCGACCTCTTGCGTCAACCGCCGGAAATGGCCGCATGTGTTTGTCGGAAAAGATGTTGGCTGCTGTTGTGGAGGGCTCCGCGGGCAGTGTGCGGTCCGAGCTTGGACGCCTACCGGCGGGCGAACGCTGCCCTGGAGAAGCCCAAGGTGGCGCGGGAGGTTCCGCAGGCGGGCCGCCACTGCGGAGACCAAGCGGAAGATCACGCATGTCACCCAGCGAACCGCGCGCCGGGGCGCCCTCGATCCACGTGCTGTTCGTCTGCGTCGAGAACTCCTGTCGCTCGCAGTCAGCGCGCACCGCTCGACCGGTCTCGACGACCTGCCCGCCGGCGTGCGCTGGGACGCTGTGGATCACTGGGCGATCGGGCCGGTGCTGATGTTCGCGCTCGCGGTGCTGTTCCCGCGCGCGCGTCGCAATAGCTCGGCCGTCTGGCGCCGCGCGTGCATCGCGCGCTTGACGCGCCGCGCGCCGCCGTTCACTCTGCGCGCGCGTTGACAGTTCCGCGTGCGCGCCGCCGCGCAGCTCCGCTGGACCACTGCCCCGCATGAGCTCGCGAGTCCCCCCGGCTCGTTCCCGTACATAGGCGGTTCGTTTCGCATCGACGATGACCGGCACCCCGCGCCGCTCCCCCGCGCTGCGCCCCGGAACGATTCGTGCGATAGAAGTCCACGACTGCATGCCGCTTCACCAGCCTTTCGTGTTCCATCCTGAGGATCCGCATGGCTCCCACCTGTCCTCTCTCCACGCGCGCGCTCGGCTCCGCTGCCCTGACCGTCGCGTTCCTGATTTTCGCCCGCCCCACTTTCGCTGCTCCCAACCCGCTCCCCACCGTCCGCGCGAGCGGCATAGGAATCGCCACCGTCGCGTACGGCCCGCAGGTGCCTCAAACCGCAACGCTCGTGGCGCTTTCCCAGGCAGTAGTGGTGTCCGATTCCGCCTCGACGGCGTCGCTGCATGCAGCCAACCCAACGCTGTGCCTGCTCAGCTATCTCTGCCAGAACCTCTGCTACTACTACCCCTACTACGCCGAGGCCCAGCGCACCGAGACGGCGTTCCTGCACGCCGCGGATCCTGCGTACCTCGGCGCCAGCCTCTCGCCCGGCGCCGCGTTGCTCTCGTGGTTGCCCGACGCGCGCGTGCGCATGGGCTACTCGACCGTGACCGGCTATCAGGTCTGGCGACAGACGGGCACCGGCGGGACATTTCAGTTGCTCGCCACCACCGCGCCCACGGTGACGCAGTACAGCGACACCGGCCTCTCCACCGGCACAACCTACGGCTACGCGATCATGGCTGTGGACGCCACCTGGGGCGCACGCGCGTACTCCGACACCACGCAGGTGGTCGGCAGCTCGACGACACCGGCCGGCATCGTCTGCACCGGCGTGACCGTCACGCAGCCGGACTCGATCAGCGCGTCGACGAAGATCATGGTGAGCGCGAGCACAAGCATCACCGCGCTCGACCTGTGGTTCGACGTGAACCGCAATCGGGCCTTCGACCCGAGCGAGCGCCAGTCGATGAGCAAGAACGGCGTGGACCCGCTCGGCCGCCAGCAGTGGATCGGCACCTTTACCACCAGTGAACCGAAGCAGCTCTGGGGCATCGCCGGGCACGAGTGGTACGTGACGACCGCGGCGGGCGGCGGACCGTCCGCGCGCTGCCCCGCCGATTCCTTCCACAGTTCCAATCCCAACAACCGCATCCGCGGCTGGGACTGGGGCCCATGGCTGATGAACCTGAGCGACACCACCTGGACGCGCATCCTGGTGAATGCCGGCAAGGCGGTCATCAAGACCGGTCCCGACGGCCTGTTCTTCGATACGGCCGTCACCTCTCCGATGATGCTCAGCCCGGACGCCTCGATGTCGCCGCGCGTGATCGCCGCGTATCCCGCCGACATGCGCGCGCTGCTCGGGGCGATCAAGACGGCGATCAGCCCCGCGTCGCTCATGTTCAACGGATTGAACACCGCCTCCCTGCCCTACACCGAGGTCACCGACGGCGGGATGACGGAGGGCTTCGTTGCGCAAACGTGGAAGCCGGGTCTCGCGACCTCGGGCACGTGGTGGGGGTACATGATGGACGCGGAGCTGACGGCGCAGGCGACGCGCAACTCCACGATCTTCAACGTCGGCCTGGGATATGACGCGCCGGTGTCGGTGCGGATGTACGCGCTCGCCTCGCACCTGCTGGTCGCGAACACGCGCACGTTCTATTACTACTACGCGAACATCTCCTTCACCTATTACCCGGAGATGGACATCACGATCGGCTCGCCGCTGCAGTCGTTCGCTCGCGTCGCCGACGCCAAGCGGCCCTCCGGCCTCTACGGCCGCTCCTACACCGGCGGCATGGTCCTGGTGAATTCAAGCGACACGCAGACGATCACCGAGACGCTGCCCGCGCCGATGGCGTGGGTCACCCCGAACGGCGGCGTGATCCCGATGCTCGGCGGCACTGGCTCGCTGTCGGCGAGCTGGGTGACTTCGGTGTCGCTGCCCCCGCTCTCCGGCGCGGTGCTGCTCAATGCCTGGGGCGGTGCGATGGGCTTGGAGTCCTCGCCCGCACTCGACGGGACGGGGGGCTTCGTGGTGGGTCCGACCCCCGCGCGATCCGCGTTGACGCTGCATGCGGCGGTGCCGCGCGCCGGGCGCGTGCGCGCCATGCTGTTTGCGGTCGACGGCCGCAGCGTCACGCCGGTAGTGGATGAGCTGATCGGCCCCGGCGCCTGGACGCACACGCTCGACCTGCGGCGCCAGGCGCTGCCGGCCGGGGTCTACCTGATGCGACTGGAGTCAACAGCGGGGATCGCCACCCGGCGGGTCGTGCTGCTGGGCTCCGGAGTGTCCTCGCGCTGACCCTTGCCTCCCACCTCGCGCCGCATCGATCCACGGAACTTCGGGCTGCCCGTCCCGCTCCAAGTTCGTAGCTGGGGCACTCGCGCCATGCGCGACACCTCGCAACGAGGACGAACTTACCAGGTTGATGGGCACCGGCGCAGCGCGCGGCGGTCTCTTTCCCATGGAATGAGAAGGATGGAAATCATGCGAACCAGACTGCACTTCGGAATTGCGGCGGCGTTGCTCGCCGCGGTCGCGTTGGCCGGCGCGTCCGGCTGCGCCTCG
>JBKJUD010000373.1:0-6229 GCA_046590735.1 Candidatus Eiseniibacteriota bacterium
CAGCGGCGTGGGTGCGCCGCCCGCCGCGTCGACGCGGAAGATGCGCACCGCGCCGCGGTCGGTGGCGAAGAAGTGCAGCGCGGCGCCGTCGGCGGTCCACGCGAGGAACGCGTTGAAGCTGGGATTGATGTCGTTGAGGTGCGTGTTCAGCGCGCTGCGGTCCCAGTCCGGCGTCAGGTCACGCGCCGCGCCGCCGGCCGCCGGCATGACCCACGGATGCATGTTGATCATGCCGCCGCCGTCGTTGGGATCGCGGTGGCCGATGTAGGCGAGCCGCGTGCCGTCGGGACTGAACGCCATCGTCTGGCGATCGCCCTCGTCGTGTGTGAGCTGCTCGATCGTGCCGCCCTCGGCGGGCACCCGGTAGATGTGGGTGAACGCCTCGAAGTATTCGGCGTCGGGCATGCGCTTGCTGAGGAAGGCAATCCACGCGCTGTCGGGCGACCACACGGGGTGGTGATCGTCGTACGCGCCATCGGTGATCTGCCGCGCGGGCCCGGCGGCGGCGCAGTCGTGGATCGGCAGCACCCACAGGTGCTGATACGATTCGGGTACGAACCCGATGCCGTCTTCCTTGTAATGCAGCCGCGTGATAAGGCGATAGCGCGGCGCCTTGCCCTTGTCGGCGGCGGGAGCCGGCTCGGGGCCGCCGGGATCGGCAGGCAGCGGCGCGTCCTCCGGCCGGAAGGCGTACGCGAGCGACATGCCGTCGGGCGACCACGCGAGCGCGTCGATATCGCCCTTGAGATCGGTGAGCCGCAACGCTTCCCCGCCATCGCGGCGGATGATCCAGATGTTGCTGGCGTCGCCGCGGCTCGACACGAAAGCGAGGCGCGCGGAGTCCGCCGCCCAGGCCGCGTGCAGGTCCTTGTGGTCGCCGGAGGTGAGCTGACGGGGCGGCGATGCGCCGTCGGCGGGGACGATCCACAGATTCGCGTGGTACTTGTCCTGCGCGCGGTCCATCCGCTGGAGCGCGTACACCACCCAGCGGCCGTCGGGGCTGATTTGCGGATCGAGCGGGACCTGGATGCGCGCGAGATCCTCGAGTGTCAAGCCGCGGCGCGCGGCGGGGGAAACTTGGCTCACGACTCCTCCTCGTCGATCGGACCGCGGCGCGCGGGACGGCGCGCGGACGGCGGAATCGGAGGAGCGTATGACGCGCCGCGCGGCGGCGCAAGGAGGGGCGGGCGATTCGATGCGCGCCCCCGCACCGGGGGCGCTCCTACGCGAGGTAGGACATCGTCGAGCCTCAGGTGCCGCCGGGAGGCGCGGGCGCACCGCGAGGCGCGGGCGGCGGGGCGCCGGGTACGTCGAGCCCCGCGGTCTTCAGGATGGCGCGCGCCTGCGCGATGAGATCGCCCCGCTGGCCGGGCGATGGGGGCGATGAAGCTCACCTGCGCGTTGTCGGCCCTCGTCGACGGCGGCGGAGATCGATCGCGACGCCGCGCCCGCGCCTGGGGCATGTCGCGCAGACTTGGCAAATCGCGCTGGCTCGGGTAATGCTCCCGCCCATGCGCCGCTCCTGGACTCTTCCGCTTCCCGACGGCTTCGCCATGGCGATCACCGTCCGCAGCCACGGCTGGCCGCAGCTCGCCCCCTTCGACTGGGACGAGGGCTCGCTCACGCTGTCCACCATCGTCGCGCTGGACGAGACGCGCGCCGCGCGACTCTCGCTGACACCCGCGCTCGACACCGTCAGCACGCTGCGTGTGCGCGCCGAGGGTCCGTCGCTCACTGCTGCCGATCGCGCGCGCCTGAGCGCCACCGCGCGCCGCATCCTTTCGCTCGATCTCGCTCTCGCACCGCTGTATGCGCGCCTGCACGGCGACGCGGAGCGCGGCTGGATCGCCGAGCGCGGCGCCGGCCGCTTCCTGCGCGCCGCGACGCTGTGGGAGGACGTGGTGAAGTTGATCCTCACCACCAACTGCTCGTGGACGCTGACCGAGCTGATGACCGCGCGACTCGTCGACTCGCTCGGCGTCGAGGCCGCGCCCGGACTCAAGGCCTTCCCCACCCCCGCCGCGATGGCGCGCAAGTCCGAAGCGTTCTATCGCGAGACGATCAAGGCCGGCTATCGCGCGCCGTCACTGGTCAAGCTGGCGAAGGCCGTGGCGAGCGGCGAGATCGATCTCGACGCGCTGATCGTCGCGCCCGAGACAGCGGTGGAAGCGCGCAAGGCGGTGACCTCGCTGCCTGGCTGCGGGCCCTATGTCGCGGACAACCTGCTGCGCATCCTCGGGCGCGGCGACTACTTGGGGCTCGATTCCTGGAGCCGCGTCGTGTACGCCAAGCGCGTGCACAACCAGGGCCGCGGCGCCACGCGTCCGCTCAAGGACACAACGATCGAGCGCGCCTACAAGCGCTTCGGTCCGCATGCGGGGCTGGTGTTCTGGCTCGATGTCACACGGCATTGGCACGAGACGCCGGCCGACGACTAGCTACCGCCGCGGCACGCTCGCGCGCACCCACGCCGACACCGCCGCCGAAATCTCCGCGTACACCTGCTCATCGCCGCGTCCGCTGCGCACGGGCACGTGGAAAGAATGATCGCCGCCGTACACGACATGCAGTGACACTGGCGCGGCGATCGCGCCAAGGGCGGGCAGCAGAAGCGCCAAATCGCACAAGCTGTCGCGCGAGCCCTCGACGAACAGGCACGGGATGCGAATCGCGCCTAGGTGCTCGGTACGCAACGACGTCACATCGCCGCTGGGGTGCAGCGGGTAACCGAGGAGCACGAGGCCGTCGGCCGCGAGATGCTCGTCTCCCTCGGCGGCCACGCAGCGGCTCGCCGCGCGTCCGCCCATCGACTTGCCGCCGACTACCAGACGGCGCACATTCCACGCCTGTTGTCCGCGCGCCCACGCCGCCACGTCGCGCAGTGTGCGCTCGAGCACCGGCATGCGATCCGGCGCACGACGCCCGGCCTCCGCGTAGACAAAGTTGAAGCGCACCGCGACCAGGCCATCGGCGGCGCACTGCTCAGCGACCTCGATCAGCAGCGGGTGATGCATGTCACCGCCGGCGCCGTGCGCGAGCAACACGACCGTCGCGCCACCGGGCGGCAGCGACCGCGGCCGGTGCACCACCGCGGTGAGCTGCCCGTCGCCGGTGGCGATCAGCCGCGACTGCCTCACAGCTTCTCGCCGACGATCAGGAAGTACGCGTAGAAGTCCATGCCGCCGTCGTCGAACACCTGCAACTCCTGCCGCACGCCATCGAGCACCGCGAGCGAGGCGTCATCGGTGTGCAGCGGTTCGAGCTGGAGCAACCGGCTGCGCACGCGGTCGTAGTAGAGTTCCCAGTCGCGCCGCGGGAACGGTTCGAGATGCAGGCCGCGGAATCCGGCGTGTTCGAGCATCACCATGTATGCCTCGGCGCGGACGAATTTCTCCGGCAGGCCATTTTCCCAGAACTCCCGCAATGCGCCGGGCACCCGCGTGCGGGTCCAGCCGAAGTGGGTGAACACGAGGCGGCCGCCGGGCCGCACCACTGGCGCGATCGCCGCGAGCGCGTGACGCAGGCCGACGGTGAATAGACATCCCTCGGCGACGACTGCATCGAAGCTTGCCGGCGCAAAGGGCAGCGCGCTGAGGTTTGCCGCGCACACGCTGGCGGCGCCGCCGGCGAGCGCCGTGCGCGTCCGCTCCACGCAGGCCGGCGAGATGTCGCTGGCGACGACTTCACGTGCGCCGCTGGCGGCCAGCACACGCGCCGTGGTGCCGTGGCCGCATCCCACTTCCAGCACGCGCTCGGCGAGCGCGGCGTTCGCCCAGCGCGCGATGGCGCGCGACACCTTCTCGGATCCCGGTCCCAGCCGCTCGAACCCGTCGAAGAACTGCGGAAGGGTGAGCGGGTCGGCGGTCACGATGGCAAGCCCCGGGTGTACCGGAGGTAGCGCATGTAGGTCATCGGCGGGGGTTCGCAATCGAGTTGCCACAGCAGGGCGATCAGTTCGCCGCGATGATGCAGTTCCTCTCCGGCGACGTGCACCAGCACTTGGCCCAGCGTGTAGTCGATCGGGGTTTCACCGGGGCGCTCGTAGGTGATCGGCCGCGCGAGGTCGGCCTCCGTCATGCCGTCGAGAATCGCCTGCGTCCCGCTTTCCACCAGCCAGCGGGCCTCGTCGAACTTCTCGCGGGTGTCGAAGGTGTCGTAGTCCCAGTCGGGCGCCTCGGCGGCGCGTCCCGCGGCGACGTAGTGCAGATGCCACAACTCGACGTCCCAGATGTGCAGCAGGATATTCTTGAGTGAACCGTGCGAGGCGCCGCGGTCCTTCGCGGCCTCGTCCCATCCCAGTGCCAGCACCGCGTCCACGTAGGCCGGGCGGATGTACTGGTTGTAGCGGCACAGGTCTCGTGGGTCCATGCGTTCCTCGTTTCGCCGGCAGCGACGACCCGCACGCCACGCGGCGGGCCCGCCACCGCGAAACCGTACGCCACGCACCGGACCACCGCAAGCAATCGCGGCTCCCGCGGTTGACCTCACCGTCACGGGTCGGTCATTCTCGCCGCTTCCCACGAATCGTGACAGGCTGAAGGAGGACGACATGCGCGCACTGGTACTCGGCGCCGGCATCCAGGGGGAAGCCGGCATCTTCGACCTCGCCAATCAACCCGACATCACCGAGGTCATCGTGGCCGACCAGGATCTCGCGCGCGCCCAGCAGGTCGTCGCCCTGCGCACGGCAGGCAAGGGCCGCGCCGTGCAGGCCGATGCCGCGCGCCCGGAAACCGTCGCTCCGCTGATGGCCGAGGCCGACACCTGCCTGTCCGCGGTGCCCTACTTCCTCAACGAGGCGCTGGCCCGCACGGCGATCGCCCAGCACTGCAACTTCTGCGACCTCGGCGGCAACAACGACGTGGTCGACGCCATCCTATCGATGGATCCGCAGGCGCAGGCTGCGGGCGTCTCGCTGGTGCCCGACTGCGGCCTGGCGCCCGGCATGGCGAACGTGCTGGCGGTGCACGCAATCCGCGACATGCCGACGGTGGAGTCGCTGACCATCCGCGTCGGCGGCCTGCCGCAGCACCCGGTGCCGCCGCTGGGCTACAAGCGCGTGTTCTCGATCCACGGCCTGATCAATGAATACGTCGAGCCCGCACGGCTGCTGCGCAATGGCGAGGAAGTGATCTCCGAGTGCCTGGTCGATGTCGAGGATGTCGACTTCCCGCCGCTCGGACGGCTCGAGGCGTTCGTGACCAGCGGCGGCTCCTCGACGCTCACCCGCACGCTGCGCGGCCGCGTACGCGACCTCGATTACAAGACCCTGCGCTACCCCGGCCACGTGCAGATCTGGCGCGGACTGGCGCTTCTCGGGCTGCTCGATCGCGAGCCGGTGGACGTGGGCGGGGTGATGGTGAGCCCGCGCGACGTCGTCGCCACGGTCTCCAGCCCGCGCCTGGAGAACGACGATCTCGACCTCGTCGTCATGCGCATCGTTGCCGTCGGCGCGAAGGCCGATGGCACGCGGGTGCGGGTCACCGGCGAGATGCTCGACTACCACGACACGACAACCGGGCTCTCGAGCATGTCGCGCACCACCGCGTTCCCCGCGACGCTGGTCGCCGCAATGCTCGGGCGCGGCCAGGTCACACGCCGCGGCGCGCTCCCACAGGAACTCGCGCTCGACATTCCGGTCTTCGTCGCCGGGTTGAAGGAGCGCGGGATCGACGTGCGCTGGCGCGAGGAATCGCTCTAGCGCCGCGGCAATCGCCGTCGCGACAGCGGCGCCGCGGCGCCGCCGCCCCACACCGCCCACGCCCACGCCAGTGCCGGGATCACCCAGGTGGCGCCGGATTCGAGCAATCCGCCGGCCTGCTCGGCCTGCGTCACGCCACCGGGCATCGACCCCCACGCCACCAGCGCCACAGCGATCGCCTGCAACGCTATCACCACCGCCACTGCCACCGCGGCGCGCCACACCAATCCGGCGCGCCACACCAATCCGGCGCGCCGCGCCTGTGCTGGCCACACGCCCCAGGCGACCAGCAACGCGACGAATACCATGACGCCAACGCCGACTTCGGTGAGGTGGAACCAGGTGAGCGGCAGACCGACCGGATCGGCGCCGGCGTGCGCCGGGGCGACTACCAATCCCAGGCCCGGCGCCATCTCTGGGGGCGCGTCAACGAGCGCCGTCGCGCGGCCGGCGAGCAGCGCGACCAACCCGCGCACCAGCCCCGCGAGCAGCTGCGCGTAGGCATGCGACACGGCCGGCTGCTGCCAC
>JBKJUD010000406.1:0-2518 GCA_046590735.1 Candidatus Eiseniibacteriota bacterium
CGACGACGGTGCGGATCTGGTGCGTGGTCTCGGAGATCTCGCGAACGCGGTGGTTGTTCCAGTCGAGCACGACCAGGTTGCCAGCGGGACTCACGGCGACGTCCTGCGGCCAGTAGAGCGTCGCCGTGGTGGCGTCGCGGTTGTCGCCGTTGTAACCGGCGGTGCCGCCGACGCCTGCCACCGTGCTGATGATGCCGGGGGCGTTCGGATCGGGCACGGGGGTGCTCGGCGTGCTCGTGCATCCGGCGAGGGCGGCGAGCGAAAGGGCGGCCGCGAGTGCGAGGACGGCGCGGCGCGCCATGCCACGCGGTGCAATGTCGAAAATGATTCCTGCTGCTGCCATGAAACTTCTCCTCGCCCGTGTCTGTGTCCCGGGCAGATGGGTTGCCGCGATGGCGGCCTGTGTCCAGCAGCGGGAGGCTGGCACCAAACGGTACGTCAAGTGTCCGCACCCTGCGCGCTGGCGTCAAGCAGCGAGTCCCGCGCCCGAGCGCCCGCCTCCCCCGCGCGGCATGGCTTGCCAGCGCCGCGGGCGAACTGTACCGTCGGCGTCCTCGATCACTTGGCCTTCCCCGCGAGGACTCCCCGATGCCGACAGACGCGTCCCGGCGAGCGACAAGCCGCCGCAACTTTCTCCAGGCGTGCGCGCTCGCCGGCGCCTCCACGATGATCGCCGGCGCGCTGCGTGCCCAGACCACCGCGCCCATCCCCGGCCCCGCGGCGGCACCCGACAGCAGCGCGACGTCCCCGCCCGACCCGCCCCTGTCCGATGACGCGCGCGCCTTGGTGGAGATGATCCGCCGTCGCCACGGCGCGCATCTCTCCCCGGAACAACTCGACGGGATCGCGCGCGAGATCGACCAGCGCCTGCAATCGGGGGCGCGGCTGCGCGCCGTGCCGCTCACCAACGCCGACGAACCCGACTCCGTCTTCGCTGCCGCGGTCCGTCGATGAGCGACGACGGGCTCCTCTTCCTGCCGCTGCCGGAATTGGGCGCACGCCTGCGCGCGCGCCGCGTGTCGGCTGTCGATCTCGCCGAACTCGCGCTGCGGCGCCTCGCGACGCGCGGCGCGCGCCTGAACGCGGTGGTCACGCTCATGCGCGAGCCGGCGCTGCGCGAGGCGCGCGCGGCCGACGCCGACATGCGCGCCGGCCGCGTGCGCGGTCCGCTCCACGGGATCCCCTACGGCGTGAAGGACCTGCTCGCCACGCGCGAGGCGCCCACCACCTGGGGCGCCGCGCCGTATCGCGACCAGCAGTTCGACTACGACGCCACCGTCATCGAACGGCTGCGTGACGCGGGCGCCGTGCTGGTCGCCAAGCTCGCCATGGTGGAACTGGCCGGCGGCATGGGCTACAACCACGCGAACGCCTCCTTCACCGGACCCGCGCTGACGCCGTGGAACACGCGGTTCTGGAGCGGGGGCAGCTCGAGCGGCCCCGCGGCCGCCGTCGCCGATGGCCTGGTGTCCTTCGCGATCGGGTCGGAAACATCCGGATCGATTCTCACGCCAGCCTCGTTCTGTGGGGTGAGCGGGCTGCGTCCGACGTACGGGCGCGTGTCGCGGCATGGGGCGATGGCGCTGTGCTGGACACTCGACAAGCTGGGGCCGCTCGCGCGCAGCGCCGAGGAGTGTGCGCTCGTGCTCGAGGCCATCGCCGGCGCGGATCCGCGCGATGCCAGCGCGGTGGATCGCCCCTTCGCGCTGCATCCCGCGCCGAGCGGCGCGCCGCGGGTGCGCATCGCGGTGCCGAAGGGCGTCGTCGACAAAGTCCAGCCCGCGGTCCGCGCGAACTTCCAACAGGCGCTCGCCGCCCTGCACGATGTCGCGGACGTCACCCCGGACATCGACTGGCCCGACTTCCCCTGGGGCCCCGCGGTGTCCACCATCGTCGGCGCGGAAGGTGCCTCGGCCTTCCTCGACCTGATCGCCGCGGGCCGCGTGCGCGAACTCACGTGTCCGCAGGATCGGCGCGGCGGGTATGCCGGCACACTGATCCCTGCCGTCGATTATCTGCAGGCGATGCGCGTGCGCGCGCCGATGAAGCGCGCCGTCGCCGCGCTGTTCGATCGCTTCGACGCGATCGCGTCGCCGGGACGCGCGAGCGTCGCCTATCCCGCCGACCAGAACTTCGAGGACGTCTATCCGGGCGTGAGCGGCGGACCGTCGCTGATCGCCGCCGGCAATCTCTGCGGTCTGCCCGCGCTGTGCGTGCCGAACGGCTTCGGGGATGACGGGTTGCCCACCTCGATCGCGTTTCTCGGTAGCGCTTTCGGCGAACAGCAGCTCGTCGATCTCGGTCGCGCGTACCAGGCGCGCACGGACTGGCACACGCGGCGTCCGCCACAGGGCTGACGGATCGCGGCGAACGCGGTATGTTGTACCGTACGGCAGGTTGCACGGTCGCACCGGCACGTCACGCACAGAAAGGACACGAGCATGCACACTCGCATGGGGTGGATCGGCCTTGGGGTGGTGGTCCTGGTATTCGGCGCGAATTTTCATGCGGACGCCAC
>JBKJUD010000439.1:0-6625 GCA_046590735.1 Candidatus Eiseniibacteriota bacterium
GGGCGGCCTCGAGTGGCCGCCCGCCGCGCTTTTTCCCGATCGCAGGGGTCCGCGGGCCCCCCGGTCCCCCGACCAAGAAGGATCCCATGGTTTTACCCTCCGCCTCGGGCCGTTCCCACGGTACACTGTCGCCCATGAACAAATCCGTGGACATCATTGGCGTACCGCTCGACCTCGGGGCCGGGCGACGGGGCGTGGACATGGGGCCCAGCGCGTTTCGACTGACCCGCCTGGCCGAGCGCATCATCGCGCTGGGCTACACCGTCCGCGATTGCGGCAACGTGCCGGTGCCGTTGCCCGAGACCTCGCGGGAGGGCGACACCTCCAAGCGCTTCATCGACGAGATCACCGCGGTGTGTCAGAGCCTGTTCGACATGACCAAGGACGCCGCCTCGCGCGATGTGATTGCACTGTCGCTGGGCGGCGACCACAGCCTCGCCGCCGGCTCGATCGGCGGGGTGGCGGCGGCGCGGGCGGACCGCGGCGAGCGCATCGGCCTGCTCTGGATCGACGCGCACGCGGACATGAACACGCCGGAAACCTCGCTCAGCGGCAACGTCCACGGCATGCCGCTGGCCGCGATCCTCGGCAACGGGCCGATGGAGCTGGCGTCGCTGGGCGGGCTGATCCCGAAGGTGCGGCCGGAGCACGTCGCGCTGGTGGGCATCCGCGATCTCGACGAACGTGAGAAGGCGGTGGTGCGGGCCTCGGGCATCCACGCGTTCACCATGAGCGATGTCGACCGCCGCGGCATCAGCGAGGTGATCGACGAGGCGCTGGCGTATGTGCTCAACGGCACCTGCGGGGTGCACCTCAGTCTCGACGTGGACGGCATCGACCCCAGCATCGCGCCGGGCGTGGGCACGCCGGTGAAGGGCGGTCTCGACTACCGTGAGTCGCATCTCGCGATGGAAATGGTGGCGGAGACCGGCCGCTTGATCGGCATGGACGTCGTCGAGGTCAACCCGATCCTCGACCGCGGCAACGAGACCGCGGAACTGGGCAGCGAACTGGTGCTCTCCGCGCTCGGGAAGTCGATTCTGTGACGTTCGACGCCCTGCACCGCGAGCCGGTGCTGACCGCGCGGCTGGCGCTGGAGCCACTGACGCCGCGGCATGCCGCGGAGATGTTCCCGCTGCTCGGCGACCCAGCGCTGTATGAGTTTCTCCCGCTCGATCCGCCGGTGTCGGTGGAGGCGCTGGCGCAGCGCTACGAGCGGCTGTCGCGTGGCTTTCCCGTGTCGGGCGACGAGGTGTGGCTCAACTGGATCATCCGCGAGCGCGAGAGCGAAGTCACGATCGGCTACGTGCAGGCGACGATCTACGAGGACATGAGCTGCGAGCTGTCGGTGCTCATCATCCCGGAGTTGTGGGCGAAGGGGTTCGCCACCGAAGCGTGCCGGGCGGTGCTGCCCACGTTGTGGCTGGAGTTCGGCGTGGAGCGCCTGGAGGCGGTGGTGGACGATCGCAACCTCGCCGCCGCGGTGGTCGCGGAGCGTCTGGGATTCGCGTACTACGACGCGGCGGAGGCGCGGGACTATCACACCGGCAAACCCACCGCGGAAGTGTTGCTGGTGTGCGAGCGTCCCAGCGCGCAGGCGCAGCACGTGGGACCGCGCCGCGCCCGTTCGACCGGCTAGCCGCGCGCCCTGCATGCAACGGCGCTAGCTGCCGCCGTCGACGTGCTTGAATGCCGGCGAGAATACCGCGGGTCCGCGCGGCGGTTCGGGCAGGCGGGTGACGGCTTCCCCGGTTTCCGCCGCGGACTTGATGCGTGAGACGAAGAAGTTCAACTCCTGCCCCTTGGTGCGACAGTATGCCCGCAGGTACGGCCCGATGAGACAGAACGGGTCGATCTCGCGCTCGTGCGGCGGCTTGCCCGGTGACCCGTAGAGCATGTGCAGCACGCGCCGCTGCGTCGTTGCGCGCACGAGGACGGCGTGCAGCGCCTCGCGCTCGGCGGGATCGGCGCCCAGCGGCACCAGCGCCAGCCCAGCGCACGGGGTTGGCCGCAGGTCGCGGTAGCGTGTGACCTGGCCCGCTTCCTCCAGCATCCCCACCAGCAGCCGGAACACCTCCGCGGTGACGCGCGCGTCGTCGAGGGCGCGATGGGTGGGCGCGGCCACGATCCCGAGCCGTTCGCGCAGGGTCCGCAGGTTGTTGCGCTCGCCGGGGAAGACCCGCCGCGCGAGTTCCAGCGTGTCGACGCCATCGCGCCGCAGCACCGACAGCCCGGCGCGTGCCAGGTCCCACTGCAGCGCGGCGATGTCGTAGGCGAGGTTGTGGGTGACCAGCGGCGCGTCGCCGAGGAAGGCGAGCAGCTGCGGGGCGATCTCGGCGAAGCGCGGCGCGGCAGCGACCGCCACCGGATCGATGCCGGTCAGCTCCAGCGTCTCGGCCGGTACGGGAATGCCGGGATTGACCAGCGAGTCGAACTCGGCCACCTGCACGCCGTCCTCGAGCGCCAGGCCGGCGATCTCGATCACGCCGTCGCCCTCCAGCGGCGAGAGGCCGGTGAATTCGAGGTCGAGGACGACGTAACGCAGGGACGACGCGCGGACGGCGGGCATGCCCCGCAGTCTAGGCGAGGCAGCCCGCGCGCGGCGAGGGAAAGCGGCGGTTAGTCGACCAGAACCAGCGGGACGGTGTGCGAGGCGTGGCCGCCCTCGGCCCACACCGCATCGACGCGCAGGAAATACGCGCCACGCGGCAGTTTCCGGCCGTCCTGGCGGGAGTCCCAGCGCAGCGAGACCGTGCCGGCCTCCTGGGTGGTGCGCAGGACCGTCGAGCACAGGCGGCCGCGGACATCGAAGACGCGCAGCGTGATGTCGCCCGCGCTCGGCAGCGACAGTTGTACCGCCGCGGAGGAGCGCACCGGGTTGGGGAAGATGCTGAGGGCCAGGTCCCCCTCGCCCCGCGAGCGGGTGCGCCCGAACGGTGCGGCGATGCCCACCGGGACCACGCGCTTCTGGGCGTAGTAGATGGTGTTGATCGTCCCCACGCGCTTGTCGGTCCAGGTGGTGTGCACGGTGCCGCTGCCCACCGCCACCACCGACGGCGCCACCGATCCGACGAGGCCGGAGCTGACCCGGCTCGCCGCCGACCACACGCTGCCGGTGAGCATCGTGTAGTAGATCTGCGAGCTGCCGTCGCGCTGGTCCTCCCAGACAACGTGCACCTGGCCGAGGCCATCCACGCTGACCGCGGGCGTCTGCGAGACCGCGCTGTTGTTGGTGAGCCGCGTGGTCTGGGACCAGGCGTTGTTGCGGAAGCTCGCGTAGTAGATCTCGAGATTGCCATCGGGCGAGTCCTGCCAGACGAGGTGCGCGGCGCCGTCGGGCGCCACCGCGATCGACGGTCGCATCGAACTCGTGGTGTTGTTGGTGATGCGCGTGTCGGCCGACCAGACGGCGCCGTCGAACCACTTGGCGTAGATCTCGGAACTGCCGTTGCGGCTGTCGCTCCACGCCACGTACACGCGGCCGCCGGTGCCGCAGGCGATCGCCGGCTGGGTCGACATTCCGGTGGCATTGGTCAAACGCGTGTCGGCGGACCACACGCCGGCGTGGAGCTTCTTGTAGTAGATCTCCTGGTTGCCGGTGAGGTCGAGACGCCAGACCATGTGGACGTCGCCGCCGGTGTCGCTGGCGAGCGCCGGGAACAGCGAGCCCACGGTGTAGTTGGTGATCCGGGTTTCCGGCCCCCACACGATGCCGGTGCGCTCGCGCCAGTACAGGTCGGTCTTGCCGATGCCGGCATCGCGCCACACCGCCTCCACGCGATTGCCCGGGGCGGTGCACAGCGTGGGGTACTGGGCGATCATCCCGGCCGATGAAAGCGGGACGGCCACCGTGAACAATCCGGCAACCGATTCCATCGTGTAGACCGCGGGATCGCCGAGGCGCTCGTCGAGCCACACCACGTCGACGTTGCCGATGTCGGTGGCGGCGAGCGAGCGGCTGCTGTTCGTCGCATAGCTGTTGATGGTGGGCGGGGTGAGCGGGGTGTCAAAGCTCCAGCCGCCGGGGGGCAGGATCTTGAAGGCGGTGGCCAACGTGTCGCGGCGACCGTCGGCGGTGGCGACGATGACCTTGGCGGTGCCCGCGGCGACGCCGGCGAGGCTGAAGTCCGCGTCGATCTGCTGAAAGTTGCGGCTCGTGGTGACGAGCGCGGAAACCGCCGGGCCGGAGACTGGCAGCACCCACACTGAGTCCGGCGCGAGGAAATTCGTCCCGGTGATGACGACGTGGGTGGCGGCACCGGACATCGCGCTGTCGGGCACGGCGGTCAGGATCTTCGCGCCGGCTCCGGGCGAGCGGCGCGCGGTGGCGTCGAGCAGGTAGTCGGAGGCGCCGTTGGACCACATCGCGACCTGGTCGCCGAGCGGGCTCACGGCGACCGCCGGCAGTGTCTCGACGATACCGTTGCTTCCGCTGGCGAGCGCGGTCATCGGGCCCCACGCCGAACCCTGCCGCGTCGCGGTGTAAGCTCCCGAAGCGCCGGTGACCAGGTTCTCGGTCCACAGCAGGGCGGCCGTGTTGCTCGGCCCCCCGGCGAGCGCGGCGTGATCCACGGGGTTCAACGACAGGTTCACCAAGGCGGACGTGCCCCAGGTGCTCCCCGTGCGCGAGCGGTAGTAGAGCTGCGGGATGCCGGCGCGGAAATCCGTCCAGACCAGGTGCAGCGTGTAGTCGGCGGATACCGCAATGTGCGGCTCCGCCGTCGTCACGTTCTGCAAGGAGAGCAAGCTCGTGGCGCCCCATTGGGTGCCGGTGAAGTCTGCGCCGTACACGCCGAAGTAGCCGGCGCGGTTGTCGGACCAGGCCAGGTGCAGGACGCCGTCGGACCCTTCGGCGAGGCTGGGCGCGAGCGACTCGTGCGCCTCGTTGGTGACCCGCACGTCGCCTCCCCATACGCCGGCGGACCGCCGCTTGCTGTAGATTTCCGTGTTGCCATCGCGATCATCGATCCAGGCGACGGTGACCGTGCCGGTGTCGGCGACCACGACCGGAGAAATCGAGCGCTCGAGGCCGGTGGTCAGTCGCACTTCCGTTTTCCACCCCGCCGCCGACCATTCGCGAAAGTAGATGTCATAGGTGCCGCCGCGGTCATCGGCCCAGACGAGGTAGACGCGGGCTTTGGCGTCGACGGCCAGCGCAGGTTGGAGGGTGCGGCCCCAGGTGGTGGTGATCACCGAGGCCGGCGCCCAGACGCCCGTCGTGTCGCAGGCGAAGCGCAGCTGGAAGGCGCCGCTGGCATTGTCGGCCCACGCGGCGTATGCGTTGCCGGTGGGGCCGACGGCCAGGCTGCCGCCATTGACGATCGACACGCTCGAGGTAGGGTTGACCTGCACGCTGGGAAGCCAGGCGGCGGAAGAAAGAGTGGAACCGATCGCGGCGAAAGCCACTCCGAGAATACCAACCCGGATACCGGAAAGAATCATCGGCGGCGAGATGAGGATCCTGCGAATGCCCAAACAATGCTCCTGTTGCGTCGGGGCTCGGGGACGAGTCCGCGCGGAATGGTTCGGTGTCCAACGGCGCCGGCGGGCGCAAGTCGCTGGGATGGAGTAAGGAGTAAGTGGAAAGTCGGGTGGTGCTGGATGGGGATGGGGCATTGCTTCGAGTGGGAAGCAGGTACGCTAATCGAGCAGCGCTGGGGACGCAAGCACGATCGCGCGTCCCGTAGGTGTCGGCAGGCTTCACGCGAATCTGGAGCGAATTGGTGGACAGGCTTGCGATTGTTGGCGCGGTCTCGCTACTCTGCGATTCTGCCGCGCACGGCGTCCGCCCGGACTCCGGCGCGCCGGTGCAACCGCCACCTCCATCCGACGAGAGACCGTCCTTCATGCACCTGAGCCTGCACCCTCAGCTCCAGTCGGTCCTTCGGCTGGGGATCGTGCTCGGCGATTACACGCCGCCCACGGCGCCCAGCGCGCCGCCGGGCGACGTGGCGTGGGCGGCGGCGTCCAGCGAGCGCGGGGCGGTGGAACTGCTCGCGCCCGAGGAAGCGCCCTCCGCGCAAGGACTCGCGGAGGCCCTGGCCCACGCGGAGATCGACGCGCGAGAGGCGTACGACCGCGTGCAGGCGTTGCACGAGGTGGCCGACGTCGCGCTGGTGCGGCGCATGTTTCACGAGTGCGGGATCGACCCCACCCACGACCGTCCGTCGTCGGAGGCCCTGCTGCGCCGCGTGCTGAAGGGCGGCGGCCTGCCGCGGATCAATCCGCTGGTTGACGCCAACAACCTGTCGTCGCTCGAATTGTTGCTGCCCATCGGAATCTACGACGCGTTCCGGCTGGTGGGCGAGGGACTGGCGCGCTTCGGACGCACCGGGGAAACGCTCGAGGCGATCGGCCGCCGGGAACTCGACATGGAAGGCGTGCTGACCCTGGCCGATGGCCTCGGCCCCTTCGGCAGCCCGATCAGCGACAGCGTGCGCACGATGGTCCGTCCGGAGACGACGCGCGTGCTGAGCGTGCTGTTCATCCCGCGCGAGATCTCCGTGCACTTGGCCGAGGCGCGCACCCACCATGCCGCACAGCGGCTCGAAGAGTTGGCCGGCGTGCGGCTCACCGACACCCGCGTCGTGAGCTGAGGCGGCGGTGGCCCGCCGCCGTCGCGAGG
>JBKJUD010000072.1:0-7042 GCA_046590735.1 Candidatus Eiseniibacteriota bacterium
GCCTTCCTCCAGAGCCTCGGCCTGTGGCGTCCGCGACTCCTGTTCGCCCAGCACATGCAGGAAGCCGCACAACTGGCATCCGTGCAGAGTCTTGTGACGGCGGACCCAGACGGGGAGCCGTGGGATACGATCGCGCTCGGCCCCGGCCCCGTCGCCGTGGTCGTCGGCCCCGAGGGCGGTCTCACCCCCGAGGAGCGCGCCGGCCTGGCCGACCGCGGCGCCCGGCGCGTCAGCCTGGGACCGACGCGCTTGCGGGCCGAGACTGCCGCCCTGGTCCTGACCGCGGCGGTCGGCTGGCGGGAGGCAACGCCAGGCCGAGGGGGAGCGGCCGGCGGCGAATCGGCCCAAGTCCCAACTCCCGCTTGACGATACCTCTGCCCGGCGGTAGCATCTCCGGTCGGCCATTCTCGTGCGCATTCGGAGTGCCGCGCCGATCATCACGCCGTGCAATCCATCACCCACCACCAACAGCTGTGCGCCGTATCCGCCAGCGCGCCGGAGCCTGATGGCCCTCCGCGCCGGGCCGGAGTGTCGTCGGGAAGGACGCGCCTCCGGCCAGCCGTACCGCTGGCCCACGACACGCGCGCACCCAGGTCGAGACCCAAGTCCTTCCACCAGACGAGCAGTGAGATTGGAGGGGAAGAGTAGATGCCGGGAATCCGGGTCAAGGAAGGCGAGTCGTTCGAGAGCGCCCTCCGTCGTTTCAAGAAGAAGTGCGAGAAGGCGGGAATTCTCTCCGATCTCCGCAGACACCAGCATTTCGAGAAGCCGAGCGAGCGCCGCAAGCGCAAGCTCAACGCGGCACGGCGCAAGGACCTTGCGCGCCGCATGGCGGAAGACATCTAGACCCCGTCACTCGAAAGTTGCAGCACGCAGTCCTGCAGTGAGGTGACGCGCCCGCGCGGAGCACAGGCATCCGCCGGGCGCGTGCCGACAGAAGGAGACTCGTGAACCTCCACACGCTCGCGGTCCTCGAGTTCGACAAGGTGCGGCAGCTGCTGACCGCGTGCACCACGACGGACATCGGGTCGGAGCGCGCGGCGTCGCTGGTGCCGTGGACCGACGAGGCCGCAGTGCACGAGGCGCATCGCATCGTGGCGGAGTTGCAGGACCTGGCCGCGGTTTCCGGACTCAGCGAACTCGACGCGCCCGACGCGCGCGGCCTCATCGAGCGTGCCCGCGTGCCCGGCGCGCTGCTGGCCGGCATCGAACTCGTCGACATCGCCCGCGTGCTGGTCAACCTGCACCGCGCGCGCTCCCACTTTGGCCAGGCCCGCGAAGGCGCCACCACCACGTGGCGGCGCCGCCTCGACTCCGCGCCGGCCACCGGCGAACTCGCCCCCCATTTCGAGCGCTGCCTCGACAAGGGCGGCGAGGTGAAGGACTCCGCCACCCCCGAACTCGCTCGCATCCGCCGCGAACTGGCGCGCGCGCGCCAGGCGGTGCAGCGGCATCTCGAGCACGTCGCGTCTTCCCTCGGCGGCGGCAGCACCGCGGCGTACGTGACGCTGCGCAACGGCCGTTTCGTGGTGCCGGTGCGCACCGAGGACCGCGGGCGCGTGCCCGGCATCGTGCACGATCGCTCCGCAAGCCAGGCCACGCTGTTCGTCGAGCCCTCCAGCGCGATGCCCTTCAATGACGCGCTCGAGGACCTGGTGGCGCGCGAGGGCGAGGAGATCAGCCGTATCCTCGGCGCGCTCACCGACGAAGTGCGCGACCATGCCGACGCGCTGCAGGCCGTGCAGGATCTCCTGGCCGCGCTCGATCTCGACCAGGCCCGTGTGCGGCTGGCGCGCTCGCTCGGCGCCGTGCGCCCGGGCATCGGCGGGGACGCGTTGCGGCTGCGCGCCGCGCGCCACCCGCTGCTGGTCGCCGCCAAGGGCCGCGACGCCGTGCTGCCGCTGAGCGCCGAACTCGATCGCGCCACCCGCGTGCTGCTGATCACCGGGCCGAACGCCGGCGGCAAGACGGTGGCGCTGAAGACCGTCGGTCTGTTGTGCTGCATGGCGCAGGCGGGACTGTTCGTGCCCGCCGACGAAGGATCGTGCTTCCCGGTCTTCCGCGCGATCGTCGCCGACATCGGCGACTTCCAATCGCTCGAGGCGTCGCTGAGCACATTCACCGCGCACGTCGCGCGGCTGCGCGAGGTCGAGGCCGAGCAAGGACTCGACGTGCTGGTGCTGCTCGATGAAGTCGGCGGCGCCACCGATCCCGAGGAGGGCGCGGCGCTCGGCATGGCGACGCTCGAGGAACTGCTCGAGCGCCAGGTGCGCGCGGTCATGACCACGCACATCGGCTCGCTGCAGGCATTCGGCTTTGGCAAGCCCGGCGTGTTTCTGGGCTCGATGGGGTTCGACGTGGAACGCGGCGAACCATCGTACCGGCTGATCCCTGGCCCCGGCGGCGGCAGCCACGCGCTGGCGGTGGCCGCGCGCGCGGGATTGAGCCCGCGCTGGATCGCCCGCGCGGAGGCGCATCTTGATCCCGACACCGCGGCCACTCGCCGCATGCTCGGCGAGGTCGGGCGGCTGGTCGAGGAAACCGCGCGCGACCGCGAGGCCGCCGCGCAGGCCCGCCGCGACGCGCTGGAGCAGGCCGCGCGCAGTCGCGACGATCGCGCTGCCGCGCAGGCGGAGGTGGCGCGCGCCAAGCGTGAGGCGCGCGACACCGTGCGCGGTGAGGTGGCCCGCGCGCGACAACGCGTGCGCGCCGCGGAGGAGGAACTGAAGTCGGCCAAGACGCGCGCCGCGGTGCGCCGCGTCGAGTCGATGGTGGACGCGATCGATGACGAGGCGGCCGCCCGCGTCGCGCCGCTGGAACCCGCGCTGCCCGCGTTGCCCGCCGAACTCGCGGTGCGCGGGGCGACGGTGTGGGTGCGCGCGATGAACCGCACCGGCACCATCGTCGACGGGCCCGATGGCGCCGGCCGCGTGCAGGTGCAGGCTGGCGTGTTCCGCGCGTGGCTCGCGCCCGCCGTGCTGGCGGTGCCACACGCGCAGGCCGGCGAGCCGCGTGACGGCGCCGCGGCCGCGGCGATCGGAAAGGCCGCAGGCAAGCGCCGCGCCGTGCATCCGCGCGAGGCCACCCCCTTCCCCGCACCGGACGCGCCGCGCTCCTTCGACGCCGGCCTCGCCGCCGCCTTCGCCGCGCCGCGCGCCGCTGAAGACGACGACGCGCCCAGACCCGACGCGCCCACGCTGCGCGACGTCCTCGGCTACCGTGCCCCGGACGCCCCGCGCGGCGGGGCCTCGTGGGCCAGCGGCCAGGACGCCGATGGCGGCGAGCAGGCGGTCAAGCTCGAGGTCGACGTGCGCGGCTTCCGCGCCGACGAGGCCGTGGCCGAAGTCGACCGCTTCCTCGACCGCGCCCTGCTCGAGGGCGTGCCGCGCGTGCGCATCATCCACGGCAAGGGCACCGGCGCGTTGCGCACGGCGATCACCCGCATGCTCCAGGGCCACGGGGGCGTGCGCTCCTTCGGCCAGGCGGCGCAGTGGGAAGGCGGCGCCGGCGCCACCACCGTGGAGATGCTGTGAGCGACACCGCGCGGCGGGGCGGACGCGCCCCCGTTCCCGGGTGTCGATGATGGCGGTGGGCCGCGACGACGCGGTCGAGCAGGTGCGCGAGGCCACCGACATCGTGCAACTCGTGGGCGAGACCGTGGCGCTGCGGCGCACGGGGTCGAACATGGTCGGGCTCTGCCCGTTCCACAGCGAGAAGACGCCCTCGTTCACCATCAGCCCTGGCCGGCAGGTGTTCCACTGCTTCGGCTGCGGCGCCGGCGGCGACGTCTTCCACTTCGTGATGCAGGCCGAGGGGCTGACCTTCCCCGATGCCCTGCGCCGCCTCGCCGATCGCGCCGGCATCACCCTGCCCGAGCGCGGCCAGGGCGACCAGGGCGAGCGCGCCCGCCTGGCCGAGGTCCTGGAGCGGGCGACGCTGCTGTACGAGAAATGCCTGGCCCATCCGACCATGGGCGCGACCGGGCGGCAGTACCTCGAGGGCCGCGGCATCACCCCGGAGACGGCCCGGCTGTTCCGGCTCGGCTTTGCGCCGGATGCCTGGGACACCCTGTCGCGCCGGGCGGGCGACCAACTCGACCGGCTGGTGGCCGTCGGGCTGGCGGTCCGCCACGACAACGGCCGGGTCTACGACCGTTTCCGGGATCGCCTGGTCTTCCCGGTGCTGGACTCCGGCGGGCGGGTGATCGGGCACGGGGCCCGGGCGATGGGCGGGGAGGCCCCGGGGGCCAAATATCTCAATTCCCCCGAAACGTCGCTCTATCACAAGGGCAAGGTGCTGTATGGTCTGCCGTTCGTGCTCCAGGCCCTGCGCGAGGCGGCCGAGGCCGTGCTGGTGGAGGGCTACACCGACCTGATCGGGCTGTACCAGGCCGGCGTGAAGAACGTGGTCGCGGCGTGCGGCACGGCGTTCACGCCCCAACACGCCGATGCCCTGCAGCGCCAGGTGCGCCGGGTGGTGCTCGCCTACGATGGCGACAGCGCCGGGCGCACCGCGACGCAGCGGACCGCCGGCATCCTGCTCGACCGCGGCTTCCAGGTCCGCGTCGCCCGCTTCCCCGATGGCGACGACCCGGATTCGTTCGTGCGGCGGCGCGGGCTCGCCGGTGTCGAGGAGGTGCTGCGCGAGGCCACCGACGCACTGACGTGGGTGATCGAGGGCGGGACGACCGGGGAGGGATCCGATCCCCCCAGTGCACGCATCGAACGGACGGCAGCATTCGTCGCCGTGCTCGACGACGAGCTGCGACGGCGCGCGCTTGCGGAGGACGCCGCGTCGCTGCTCAAGCTGCCGGTGGATGTGCTGCTGGAAGGGATCGAACGCTCGCGCCGCGAGCAGGGCCGCGCGCTGCGCGCCCCGCGCGCCGACACCGTGCACGCGGGCGGGGACAGCCGCGCCGCGGCCGTGGCCGAGGCGACGCCGGAGATCGAACCCTTGCTGCGGCGCAAGGAGCGCGTGCTGGCGCTCGCGATCGCGCACCACGAGCTGGCCTGGGATCTCGTGCACACCTTGCCGGCGGAGGCGTTCGTGACGTCTCCACTGCGGCAGGTGCGCCAGTGGCTGCCCGACGGGGGCGAACCGCCGGAGGCGTCGATGGCGCTGATCAGCCGGCTGACGATCGAAGGCGAGACGATCGGGATCGCGGAGGCGCGCGACGAGATGACGGACGCGCTGCCCCTGCTGTACCGCGATTTCGCCGCACGCAGGATGAAGGAACTGCTCCAGGATCTGCAACGCTTGACCGAGCGGGACGCCCCCGAGGCCGAAAGAGCCGCGTTGCTCGGACAGCTGCAAGCCCTGGATGCCACCATGCGACACGATTGAGAACAGGACGGCCCGGCCTGCCCTGTGCAGGTTGGGACGGCCGCGTCCGGCGCGCCCGGCGCCGACAGGATGGGATCAGAGGATTTCCGTGAGCACACGCAAGGGTACTGCGGACACGAAGAAGTCAGCGCGCCGGCCGGCGAAGACCGCAACGCCGGGCAAGGCAGCCACGTCGCGCGCCAAGGCGCCGGCCAAGGGCGCGCAGAAGTCCGCCTCGAAGGCAAAGGCGAAGCCACAGCCGAGGCCGAAGCCGGCTTCGGCCGCCAAGGCCGCCAAGGTCGCGCGCAAGGCCGGGGTGGGGGCGAAGGCACCCGCCAAGGCCGTGAAGAAGGCGTCGCCGAAGGCGGCCGCCGTGTCCCCCGCGAAGTCCGTCGCCACGACGAAGGCGGGGGCGAAGTCCGTGACACCCGTGCGCAAGCCGGTGGTCCCGGTCAAGCCGGCGCCCGCGGCGCCCGCGGCGCGCAAGCCGGCCAGCGCCAAGTCGGCCACCAGCGTCCTGTCCGCGAAGAAGGCCGCCGCCACCGGGAAAGCCGCCGCCGGCAAGGCGGGGACGGTGGCGTTCGCTCCGTCCCTCGTGCCCACCAAGGGCTCCGCCGCCGCGAAGGAAGTCTCGGCCAGGGCGAAGAAGGAATCCCTGAAGGCCGCGCGCGCCGGGCTGGCCAAGCGCGTCGGTCCCATCGCCACCGAGATCCTCGAGAAATCCAAGAAGCAGGGGTTCGCCTCCTACGAGGAGATCGAGCGCCTGCTCCCCGAGGGCATCGGCCCGGAGGACATGGACGAACTGCTCCAGCACGTCAACGACCTGAAGGTGCCGGTGTTCGACACCGACAAGGAAGGGCGCGATCGCGTCCAGCAGGTGCGGAAGGCCGAGGAGAAGAAGCAGGAGGCCAAGGCGCTCTCCGCGCCGCAGGTCCGCTACGACGACCCGGTGCGCATGTACCTGCGGGAGATGGGCAAGGTGCCGCTGCTCGACCGCGAGGGCGAGGTGGAGATTGCCAAGCGCATCGAGACCGGCTCGAACATGGTCATGCTCGCGATCCTGCGGGCGCCGTGCGCGCGCAACGAACTCGACGACATGCGCGCCAAGCTCGCCGCCGACAAGCTGAAGATCGAGGACTTCGTCCAGATCGAGGTACAGCAGACCGGACCCGAATACAACGAGAAGCGCGAGCGCCAGCGCATGCTGAAGGCGATCACCAACGTGCTCAAGCTGGCCAAGGAGGGTGAGCAGGCGCGCGAGCGCTATCTCAAGTCGCCCAAGCCCACCGAGAAGATGAAGGCGGGCCTTGAGGAGATCGACAAGAAGATCATCGCCGAGTTCAAGGGCTTCGCGCTCAACCCGAAGCTGGTCGAGCGTCTCGCCGGCAAGATCAAGGACTTCGCGCGGCGGCTGCACGAGTGCGATCGCGAGATCGACCAGGTGCACGGCGACAACATGCTGCTGCCCGACCAGTTCCGCGAGGCGATGAAGAAGGCCAAGAAGGGCGCCAAGGAAGCCAAGGCGGTCCAGAAGTCCACGGGCAAGAGCGGCGAGGAACTCAAGGACATCGACCAGCAGCTCCAGGCCATCAAGCGCAAGGGCAAGCGCGTCGAGACCGAGGCCGGCATGGACAAGCCGTCGCTGATCGTCGTTGAGGCCAACATCATCGAGGGCGAGCGCGTTCGCGACCAGGCCAAGAAGGAGATGATCGAGGCCAAC
>JBKJUD010000160.1:0-2805 GCA_046590735.1 Candidatus Eiseniibacteriota bacterium
TCCGGCCTGATGGTCGGCCTCGGCGAAACCGACGACGAGGTGCGCGACCTCATGGCCGCGCTGCGCGCCCACGACGTCGACATCGTCACCATCGGCCAGTACCTGCGCCCGACCCCGCAGCACCTGCCGGTCACCCGCTACGTGCACCCCGACATGTTCGACCAGTACGCCGTCTGGGGCCGCGAGATGGGGTTCAAGGATGTCGCCAGCGGCCCGCTGGTGCGCAGCTCGTTCCACGCCGACCAGACCCTCGAGCGCGCCCGCCACGGTTGACAGATGTGGCGGCACCACCTAGCGTTACATGCCTCATTCACGGGCGGAGGATGCCGCGGCAACAGGCATCCGTCCGCCCGCCGTCCGCTCCGTCCCTCTCGTGGCGCCACACAGCGCGTGCCCGGCATCTGTAAGGTTTCGCGCGAATCCGGCGATACTCCTCTACACATGGGACCCCTCTGCTCGATTCCGGGTCCCACGTCCCACCCGCCGCAGCGGCCGCAAGCCGCCGCGCGGGAAGGGGATCAGGAGATCCCCGGCGACAGAACCGACAACGTGGATCCTCAGGGGGTCCGGGAGGCCCAGGGTGACCGAGCCCGACGCAGGACGGGAAGGGCGGGAAGTGCGGCGCGAGAAGTGGCCCCGCATCTTCACGCTCGAAGAGGCGAACGCGCTGCTGCCGTTGGTCAAGAAGACCTTCGACTGGATCGACGAGCGTCGTGCCGAGCTGGAGCAGATCTCGCGCTCGCTGGAGGTGCTCGAACTGGTCTCGACCAGCGGCGCCTCCGAGGGCAGCCCGGATCACGCGCAGTATCTCGACGCCAAGGCGCACTTCGACTCGCTGGTCGAGGAAGTCCAGGGCGAACTCACCCGTCTCACCGACATGGGCGTGGTGCTGCGGGATCTCGACCAGGGCCTGGTCGACTTCCACGCGCTGCGCAACGGCCGCGTCGTCTTCCTGTGCTGGAAGCGCGGCGAGGATGACATCGACCACTGGCACACCGTCGAGAGCGGTTTCGCCGGACGACGGCCTCTCGACGCCTGACGTCCGTCAGTCTCGTGCCGGGTAAGCGGGGGCCGCGGTCAGACGCGGCTCCCGCGTTTTCCATTCAGGAGCCACGCCGAATCATGGGACAGTTCGTGAAGGTTGCCCGCCTCGCCGACATCCGCGAGGGGGAAGGACACGCGGTCAGCGCCGGCGAGCACGACATCGCCTTGTTCAAGGTGCGCGGCCAGGTCTACGCCATCGGCAATGCGTGCATTCACCAGGGCGGGCCGCTCGCCGACGGCTGGTGCGATGGGCTCATCGTCAGTTGTCCGTGGCACGGCTGGGAATACGACGTGACCACCGGCGCCTGCACGCTGGCGGGCGGCGTGTCGGTGCCGCGCTACGCGGTGAAGGTCGAGGGCGAGGACGTGCTCGTCGAGGTGTGAGCGGCACGTGGCGCGCGACGCGGCGCGGTGCTAGTGTGCGGACTCGATGACGATCCTGCTACGCGTGGTCCACGCCGCGCTGTCCCTGATCACCGGAGGTCCGATGGCCGATCTGCTCGCAGTCGGGAGCGAGGCGCCCGCGTTCTCGCTGCCGTCGACGCAGGGCACGCTCGACAGCGCCGCGCTGTCCGGCACGAATATCCTGCTGTGTTTCTACCCCGGCGATGACACCCCTGGCTGAAACCGCCAACTGTCCGCCTTCCGGGACGACCATGCTCGGTTCGAGCAGGCCAACACCCGCATCATCGGGCTCAATCACCAGGGGCTCGACTCGCACGAGGCCTACGCGGCGAAGTTCAGCTTCCCCTTCGCGCTGGCCACCGACGCCGATCGCCGCGTCGCCACCGCCTATCACGCGCTGAAGGAAAACGGCACCAGCATCGAGCGCTCGGTCTACGTGATCGGGACCGATGGCACGATCCGTTACGCGGCGCGCGGGATCCCGGCGAACGAGGAGGTGCTCGCGGCGCTCAGCGGGTGAGCAGGATGACCTGCGCACGCGACCCGGACGGCGTGTCGAGCCGGGCGAGGTAGACGCCGGCGGCCACCCGGTTGCCGGCGTCGTCGCGTCCGGACCACTCGCTGCGGTGACGGCCGGCGGGTTGCGCGCCGTCCAGCAACACGCGCACGAGGCGACCCGCCGTGTCGTAGATCGCCAGCCGCACGGCCTGGCGCGCGTCGAGGCGGTAGGTCAGCGTCGTGTGGCCGGGCGCCGGATTGGGTGCGGGACGCTCGAGCGCGACGCCGGGCGGTGCGGCCGGCGGTTCGATGCCGGTGGGACGCGGCGTGCGGATCGCGCCGAGATTGCGCGGCACCAGCGGCAGCGTCATCCAGATGCCGCGCGCTTGCGTGCGCCGGGCATCGCTGATCACGCGCACCCGCCACTTGTACACGGTGCTGGCCGCCAAGCCGGTGACCAGTTCGTCGAGCCGCGCCACCGCGCCGGCGGCGGCCGGGGTGCCGGTATCCGTCCACGCGCCGATGCCCAGTCCGCTGCCGTCGAAGGACACGCCGATGGGCTTGACCTCCCACTCCGCGCGTACCAGGCCGCGTCCCATGATCGAGCGGCCGTTGGCCCGCAGACGGAACGACGCCGGATCGTCGCCGAGCCCCATCGGCGCCACTGGGGCAGTGTTGCCCGCACGCCACTGCGCGATGGCACGTTCCTGGCCCAAGCCGCCGTTGCCGTAGTAGACGGCGATGCGGCCTTCGTCGACACGGCCCGGCGTGTCGTGCAGCGAGGCGCCGGTCACGAAGTCGGGGAAGCCGTCGCCGTTCACGTCGCCGCCGCCCTCCACTGCGTTGCCGAACAGCGCG
>JBKJUD010000179.1:0-2632 GCA_046590735.1 Candidatus Eiseniibacteriota bacterium
TGTGGCAGCCGGTGCAGGGGCGCCTCCTCGATCGCTTCGGGCACGCACCGGTGCTCTGGCCCAGCACCGCGAGCGGAAAGACGATCGCGCAGGGCCAGAGCACCGGTGCGTGCCCGAAGCGATCGAGGAGGCGCCCCTGCACCGGCTGCCACACCGCATTCGCCAGCGCCGACACGCCGGTCACCAGCCCGATCTGGCCGAAGGACGCATGTTCGGAGCGCATCAGCAGGATCACCGCCAAGGAGAGCATACCCGCCGGCAGGCGGCCCAGCAGCGAGGAGCCCGAGAGGCGCAGGGCGTGGGGATGCGCGAACAGCGCGCGGTAGGCGGCGAGGGTCATGGGAGCGGATTACACCACGGGGGTCCGGCGCGCGGCGAGGACCACGCGCGGACGCCGGCGCGTCCCGGGCGGGACACAGGCGGCGCGCGGCGCCCGAGGCAGCCGCGCGCCGCGCCGGTCAGCGCAGGACGATCGCCTTGGTCACGTCGGACGACCCGTTGACCGTCAGCCGGTAGAAGTAGCCGCCGGCAGGCACCGCGAAGCCGCGGGCATCCGTGCCATCCCACGCAACGTGGTGCAGGCCCGTGCCCTCGCGCGCGTCCACCATCGTGCGCACCAGGCGGCCCGCGGAGTCGAGCACCTCGAGACGCACGGCGGCCGTGCCCTGCAAGCGGTACGACAGCGACGCGGCGCCACGCACCGGATTGCGCGCGAGCAGCGCGACGCCCGCGTCAACGCCGGGTTCGATCGTGGTGGGCGACTGCACCTCGAGCCACACCAGGCGCACGGACTGCTGGCCGAGCGCGTCGGTGGCCGCTACGTGGAAGCCGTAGACCCCCGCCGTCGCGCACGTGCCGTGCAAGCTGCCGTTCGGGTCGAGCAGGATGCCCGGCGGCAGGCCGCCGGAGATCTTGGCGTACGTCGCGCTCCCGCCGCCGGCGCTGGTGAGGGACAAGGTCGCGGCGTACGGCACCGTGGCGACGGCGATCGGCACCGGCTCGCGATTGATCACGAGTGGCGCCGACGACACGTAGTAGGACAGGTCCTCGTCGAGCACTGCCTCGGTGTTACTGGTGCCGCTGCGCACGCTGACCGAGGCGAGACCATGTGTCGCGCTCGGCGGCGCGACGAAACTGATGATCGAATCGTTGACCACCGTCACGCCTTGCGCGACCACGCCGCGCACCGTTACCGTCGGCGTGCCCCAGGTGAGGAAGCCCGGTCCGCCGGTGAGCTGCACGGTCTGTCCGCCGGCGGCCCGCACGACGCTCGGGGACATGCGCCACTCCGGCCCGGTGTAATCGTCGGCCCCGCAGTGGAATTCGTAGCGATCGATGGTGAACGCGCCGGGCCCGCTGGTCGTCCACTCGACCCCGCCGTAGCCGATCGAGCCCAGCGCCGGGTCGAGGTACGAGCCGCCCCCACGTTCCGCGGAGGCGCCGATGCGCCACTTGGCGACGATCAACAGCGGGCAACAGTCGAACCCGTAATCGCACTTGTCGCCCTTGCAGGCCGGCGGGATCAGGCTGTACGTGCGATTGAGTTGGATGTCGAACGAATCGAACGGCGCGCCGGTCGCCGACACCGCGCCCGGCCGCATGCGCAGCGCGCCGAAGGCATCACGGTCGTAGTAGACGCTCTCGCCGGTGTTGAGATTCACCACGGTGGAATCCATGTGGCGTCCGCCCGCGCCATACACCATCACGTTCATCAGGTCCGCGGTTGGCCGCCGGGGATCCGCTTTCAGCAACGTCACGTGGCCGGTGTGCGAGCGGTCCTTCGCGTACGCATTCTCCTGCGTGATCGGCGGGATCGGCGGGAACGGATTGACGAACTTCACGCCGTAGGTACCCGTGGTGCCCGGCGACCGTTCGATCACCAGTTGACCGTTCACCTCGGACAACAACGCGCCGCCCACCGGTTGCCAGAGGGCAGCATCGACGACGCCATCATTGAATTCCTCGATGACGACCATGGCGTCGGGCACCGGACGGTGTGGTGACGGAGCCGCGAGGGTACCCGGCGGGAGCGCGAGGGCGGCGGAGGCGAGCAGGACGCAGAGGCGACGGAGCAGCTGCATGGGAGGGCTCCTGACGGGTGGGGTGCCGGGGGAGACATCCACTAGTCTATCAGCAGACTGGAGTCTCACGCACCACGGGAATTTCCGGCGCGATCTCGCCCCCTTGCGGGCCCGCCGCACCTCGCCAATACTCGCAACTCACCCGACCCCGTCGAAAGGACCTCATGCCGCGCCTGCCCCTCGTCGCCGCCGTGTTCGCTCTCGCCTTGCTGGCCAGCATCAGGCCCCCATGCGCCTACGCGCAGGCTGCCGCGCCCCGGCCCTCGGGCGTCCACTACATCTATCTGGTGCGGCACGGCGCGTACGATCGCGACAGCACGGTCACGGACGACGTCGTGGGCAACGGCCTCAACGCCCTCGGCCACGAGCAGGCCCGGTTGCTCGGCGCGCGTCTCGCCCATCTCCCGGTCCCGATCTCCCACCTCGTGACCAGCAACTACCGGCGGGCCCGCGAAACCGCTGCCGATCTCGCCACCGCGCTCGGCATGGCCGCCACCGAGGACACGCTGCTGCACGAATGCACCCCATCCTCGGACCGGCCCGACTATCAC
>JBKJUD010000224.1:0-4768 GCA_046590735.1 Candidatus Eiseniibacteriota bacterium
CGCGGGCGCCGGGGAGGTCGGGGGATTCGCGGATGGCGGTCTCCGCGTCGAAGGTTGCCCCGCCATGCTGCAGGCCGACAGCCAGGCCGGCCCCGGCGACGCCGCCCTGCGGTCCCAATCCGAATCGCACGCCGGCAAGCGAGGGCGACAGGCCCGAGCGGCGGCTGGCGCGGAGGGTGGAGCCGGATCCAGCGGCGAGCGGTTCGAGGTCGAGGCGCGGCGCGGTCAAGGCCCCGCTGATCCACGGCCAGGCGCCCGGTGGCGTGGAGGCGAGCGCCGCCGGGCTCACCCACTCCTCGCGGACGAAGCCGCGCAAGTCTTCGCCCGCGGTCACCGTGCGCGCTACCACGCCGGCTTGCCCCCACGCACCGCCGGCCGGCACGAACGCGCAGACTGCGGCGACCAACAGCGCGAGCACCGGACGACGCATCAACGCCTCGCGCGTCCTACAACTCGCGCCCGATCGACCGTCCCACGTGGGCGAGGAACTCCGTCCACTGCGCCGGTGTCTCCGCGAAGCTGCCGAGCGCCGCGCGCGTCGTCGCGGTGGAGCCGGTCTTCTCGACCCCGCGCATCGCCATGCACAGGTGCCGCGCCTCGACGATCACCGCCACGCCCCGCGGCTGCAGCACCTCCTGCAGCGCGTCTGCCACCTGGCGGGTGAGACGCTCCTGCACCTGCAGGCGCCGCGCGAACATCTCGATCACCCGCGCGACCTTCGACAGCCCGAGAATCTGCCCGTTCGGGATGTAGGCCACGTGCGCCCGCCCGAAGAACGGCAGCAGGTGGTGCTCGCACAGCGAGTACAGCTCGATGTCCTTGACCACCACCATGTCCGCGTACTCTTCCCGGAACAGGGCGCCGTTGACCACGGTGTGCACGTCGGTGTCGTACCCGGACGTGAGGAAGTGCATGGCGCGCTCGAACCGCTCCGGCGTGCGCAGCAGGCCGGCGCGCGTCGGGTCCTCGCCGAGGGCGTGAAGCATCTGCGTGACGAGCGGCGCCAGTTCCGCGGTGCCCGTCGCCGGCTCGCCGTCGTGGGCCGTCCCCTGCGGCGCCGCGCCGTTGCCGTGCGCGGCGTCGTGTCCCCCGCCGTGGCCGGCGGGGTCGAGCGTGGCGATGTCGAATGCGGCGTTGCGTTCGGTCGTGCTCACCGGCGTCCCCCTGAGTATTCGAAGGCGTTGTTCGAGGTCTCGATCACCCGCACCGTCTCCAGCGCACCCGCGGGCAGCGCGTCCACGAGCAGGTCCCACACCACCAGCGCGATGTTCTCCCCGGTGCTGACCCGGCCGCGGAATTCCGGCACGTCGAGATCGAGATGCTTGTGATCGAGGCGGCCCATCACCTGCGTGTCGATCGCGCGATCGAGCAGGCCCAGGTCGATGAGCGTGCCGGTGCGCGAATCCACCGTGCCCTGCACCGTCACCTCGATGCGATAGTTGTGGCCGTGGCCGTGCGGATTCGCGCACTTGCCATACAGGCTCCGGTTCTCTTCCTCGGTCAGCGCGTCGCTGGATAACCGGTGCGCGGCGCTGATCTCCACCGCGCGGGTGAGCGTGGCGTGCGGGGCGGCGTGTGGCTGCATGTCGTCGGACTCTCCCTTGTACTCGGCCCACAGGCGCGGATGCTCCGAGACGCGGACGCACGCCAGCGTCGCCTCGCCCGTGCGCCGCGTCATGCGCGACCAGATCGCCAGCGCCACCGATTCCATCGTGGCGGGACGAGTCGCCAGTTCCGGCACCTCGGTGGCGAGGTCCCGCCCATCGAACGGATGCACGACCTCCTCCAGGAGGATCGCCTTGAGCGTCGCGACGTTCACGCCGAACCCGGTCACCGGGTCCACCGGCGAGTCGACGGTCACCCACACTTCGTAGTTGTGTCCGTGGCCCGGCGGCGTGGCGAGGTCGCCGAAGATCCGCTGGCTCTCCTCGGGCGCGTGCGGGATGCGCAGGTGATGCGCGGCCGAGAACTCGACGCGGCGGCTGACGCGCACCCGCGGCAGCGCCGCGGGCGTGCCGGCGGCCGCCGAATGTCCGCCGGGGCGCGCCGCCTCGGCGGTGTGGCCGCTAGCTGGCGGCGGCATAGACGCGGCCCTTCCACTCGACGCCGCCGCCGCGGCGATTGCTCACCGCCGAGCGCAGCAGCAGCGCGGCCAGCATCCCGAACCCGACGGTGTCGAGCAGGGCCGCCCGCATGCCGCCGGGATGCAGCGCGAGCCACGCGGCAAGGATGGCGGCCGCGGTGACCGCCACCGTGCCGGCGTGCGCCTGCAGCGCGAACACCAGCACCGCGGCGATCGCCGGTCCGGCACTCGCCCGCGCGAGGGCGCGCAGCGTCTCGCCCATCACGCCCGCGGGCGGCACCGCGCTGGTCACCAACGGCGCGAGCAGGCGCGTCCAGCCGCGGACCACGTCGGCGAGGGACTCGTGCATGCGCACCCGCACCATTGGCCCGGCGGGCAGGAACGCCTGCCGCGCGCCGGCCGCGCGGAGCACGCGCGCCAGGTGCAGGTCCTCCACCACCGCGTGCCGCACCGCCGCGAACCCGCCGGCGGCGAGCAGCGCCTCGCGGCGCACCAGGAAGAACGCGCCGCTGGCGGCGGCCTGCGCGCCCTCGGGGCGCGAGGTTTCCGCGAACGGGTAGAGGCGATCGAGCAATTCGTAGGCGGCGCGCTGGACAGCGTCGATGGGCTCGCCGCACGACGTCTGCACGGGCGACAGCGACAGCGCATCGAGGCGCAGCCGCTCGGCGTAGACCAGGGCGCGCAGCACGGCGTGCGGGGCGAGCGTCACATCGGCGTCGAGCGTGAGGATCCAGGGCGCGTCGGTGGCGGCGACGCCGCGGGCCAGCGCGTGCGTCTTGCCGGTCCAGCCCTCCGGCAGCGGGCCGGCGTTGAGCAGCATGCCATCGCTGGCGCCGCCGAGCGCGGTGCGTGCCCGCGGCGCGGTGGCGTCGGTCGAACCGTCGTCGATCACGCGGACCTGCAGCTCGACGCCGGTCTGCGCGCACACCGAAGAGATGACGTCGGCGATCAGCGAGGCCTCGTTGCGCGCGGGGATCAGCACCGCGACCCTCGGCAGATCGCTGCGCCCGCCGACCGCGGGAGGCGGCCCAGGCGCGGCGGCGCGGCGGCGGCGTGTGGCGAGTCCGTCGAGGTGCGAGAAGGCAATGAGGATCACTGCGAGGCCGAAGCCTGCGAGCAACATCAGACGTGTGTCCCGTGACCGCGGCGGATGTGGTCACGCACGGCCGGGGTCGGCCGCCGAATCTGGACCACGTGGAGGACCGAGTATGATTTCGCGCCCGGAGAGCGTCAAGCGCGGGCGGGCGCGGCGCGGCCGGAAAGGACCCGCCAGCTACTCGGCCGAGGTGTCTGCCCGGTAGAGCAGGATCACCGGCGCGTCGTACTGCGCCGCGCACCACGCGTGCTTGGCGCGGATCGTGGGCGGGATGTCCAGCCCGGGCGGCGGCTCGGCGAAGCCGAAGGCACGATACAGGCGATCGAGGTGGGCGAACGGCAGACAGTACACGCCGCGGCCGCCGGCGCTGTCGCACAGCGCGGCCAGCAGGCACTGCGCGAGTCCCCGGCCGCGCCAGGCAGGGTCGACGTACATGCCGCCCAGCTCGGCCGCCGGTGGCATGTCGATCAACCGTCCGACGCCGACGGGCGCACCTGCCATTTCCGCGAGCCAGATCACCTCGCCCTCGACGCGCGAGGGGACGAACGCCAGCTCGGTGTAGCGCGCGTTGATCCAAGCGAGGTCGGCGGGCGTGGCGCGCCGCAGGGTGACGTCGGGAGGCGCCGGGGTCAGGGGCCCCCCGCGCGGCGGCCGGGCGGAGGTGACGCCGCTCGCCCACGCGGAAACCGTCGCGCGAGCAGCAGCAATCCACCGACCGCCACCGCGACCATCCCCAGGCCGAGCAGCGGCGCCAGCAGCGCCAGCAGCGAGGTGCCGGCCGACGCGCCGAGTTCCGCGGTCGACACCACCGGGTTCCCCAGCCCGCCGGTGAACAGCGCCGACTTCACGCGGGCCAGCACCGACGCCGCCTGCACGAGGCCCGCCGCGCCCCCGCCGGCCACGATCGCGAGCGACCAGCGCAGCAACGGCGGCATGTCGAGGAAAACGGCGGCGCTCGCCAGCGTCCCGGCGGCCAGCGCCGCCGGGCCCGCCACGACGTCCAGCACATGATCGACGAAGGGAATGTAGTAGCCGGCGATCTCCAGCACGGTGGCCGCGCCGAAGGCGAGCGCGGCCGGGAGCGTGCCGATCCACGCGAAGCCCGGCGAGAGATGCGCGTGCCCGGTCATCGCCGCGATCGACAGCACCAGCAGCGGGACGAACACGCGGAATCCGCACGCGGCGGCCAGGCCCAGCCCGACGCCGAGGCTGATCGCGGTATCGACGGTGAAGGTGTCGGGCATGTCGGGCCGGCTCCCCGGGCGTGCGATGCGACCCCGCAGGCGACGCGCCCCGCAGGCTGATCTCCAGAGTACGAGGTGGACCGCCCGCTGTCCACGCGCGCCGCGCTTGACACCCCTCGCACGCGGCCGTCACCCTGCGCCGCATGAGATACGGCTTCGCGATCGACCACCGCAAGTGCATCGGCTGCCACGCCTGCACCGTGGCGTGCAAGACCGAGCACGAGGTGCCCCTCGGCCAGTTCCGCACCTGGGTCAAGTACACCGAACGCGGCGAGTTCCCCCACGCTCGGCGTTTCTTCAGCGTGCTGCGATGCAATCACTGCACGAACCCGCCGTGCGTGACGA
>JBKJUD010000286.1:0-5671 GCA_046590735.1 Candidatus Eiseniibacteriota bacterium
CGCCGATGTCTGAGAGCTTCACCGCGATGATGTGCCCCGGATACGGCGCGCCGAAGGCGACGCGCTGCTTGCCCGCGCCCTGGTTGCCGAACACGGTCATGAACAACGACTCGCCGGTGAGCAGCCGTTTGCCCGCGCCCATCAGCGCGTTCATGAACCCGCCGGCGGCCTGCGCCTGGCTGCCGTCACCGAAGGCGGTCTCCATGGCGATGCCGCCGTCCATGTACATCAGGCCGCCGGCCTCCGCCACCACCGCCTCGCCGGGGTCGAGTTCGACTTCGACGTACTGCATGTCATCGCCATAGATGCGGTAGTCCACCTCGAACATCTGGGACATGATGCGCTGGTCTCCTTCCGTTGCGAATGATGCGTGTCCCGCGCCCGCCACGGGCCGCGGGTTCCCGCAAGATGCCGGGACGGATGCTGCCTGAGAACGCCCGCCTTGCCTAGCAGGTTGCGGAATCGGGCCCGATGGTTCCGCCGCGTTGCGCCCTTGCCCCGCGAGGCGCCCCGTGCGTGGCTGGGGCAGGCGCCTCCGGCAGGCGCCCCGTCCGGACAACCGTTCATCGCCCGATTTCCGCCATTCGTCGAACGCACCGCGCGCGGCGCGGCCTCCCAGCGGATACTTCTCCCATGACGACCTACACGGCCTTGAGCCCAGTGCGCGACTGGCGCCGCTTCCTGACCCGCCTGGTGCGCAACACGGTCCTCATCCCGATCCCCTTCGCGCTGTTCTTCGGGCTGTTCCAGCACCGCGGCTACCTGGAATCCGTGGCGATCTGCTACGGCATCTCCGCGGCGATCGGCCTGAGCGTCGCGCTGTTCGTGCAGGGCGCCGAGGAACTGTACTGCCGCTTCTACCCGCATGAGAAAAACGCGCGTGGCCGGCAACTGGTGCTGCAGATGTCGCTGTTCGGCGTCACCGGCGTGTTGGGCAGCCAGGTGCCGATGGTGCTGCTCTCGCGCTTCGCCGGCATCGAGATGTACGGCAACTGGCGCGGCGGGATGATCAACGTCGGCTTCAGCATCCTGTTCACGACGCTGTTCCTCGGCCTCGTCTACGCCCGCGTGTTCTACATGCGGATGCGGGAACGCGAGGCGGCGGAAACCGCGGCGCGCGCCGAACTCGCCACCGCGCGGCTGTCGGCGCTGCGGGCGCAGGTACACCCGCACTTCCTGTTCAACACGCTCAACACCATCGCCGCGCTGATCCCGCAGGAGCCGGCGGTGGCCGAGGAGGTCACCACCCGGCTCGCCGAGGTCTTCCGCTTCGTGCTGCAGGCGGCCGATCGCGACTGGGTGGCGCTCTCGGAGGAAATCGCCTTTGCGCGGGCCTATCTCGATATCGAGGAAGTGCGCCTGGGCGAAAGGCTGCGGGTGGAGGAATCGTGGGAGGCGGCCTCACTCACCGTGCCCGTCCCCACGCTGCTGCTCCAGCCGCTGGTCGAGAACGCGGTGCGCCACGGCATCGGGCCGCGCGCAGCGGGCGGCCGAGTGCGCATCGCCAGCCGCCTCGACGGCGACGTGCTCGTGCTCACCGTCGCGGACGATGGCGTCGGATTCGACCCGGTCGCGCGCCGCGGCCGCGCCGGGCACGGATTCGGCCTGCGCTCCGCGGAGGATCGCCTGCGCGTGCTCGGGCCATCCGCCGGCATGACAATCGACTCGACACCGGATCACGGCACGACGGTCACGCTGCGCCTGCCGCGTAGCACGCACCACCAGCTCACACCAACAGGAGACGAACGATGCTGCGAAGGATGACGGGTTGGGCGATCGGCGCCGTGCTGGCGACGGCATCGGCCGCGCCGGCCGCAACGCTGAACGCGGACGCGGCGGGTGCGATCGTCACCGCGCGCCAGGAGATCCAGGCGGCCGTGAACACGCTGTCGGCAAGCGACCTGCTCGACGCCCGCGCATCGCTGCTGGCGCTGAGCGAGGACGAGCAGGCGAGCGCCCCGGCGCAGTACACGCTGGCATATCTCGACTGGCGGCTGGCGCCGTTGTGGCTGCGCGAACACGCCGACCGCACGGCGGAGGCCGCACAGTTCGTCGACGAAGGACTCGCCGCCGCGCACGCGGTGCAGAAGGCCAGCCCGAAGGACGGCGAGGCGTGGGCGTTCGAGTCGTCGCTGCTCGGCATCCAGATGATGATGGGTGGGGGCGACATGATGACGCTGGGGCCATTGTCGATGCAGGCGATGGGGAAGGCCGCCAAGCTGGGCCCGACCAACCCGCGCGTGCTGCTGATGCAAGGGATCTCGCAGCTCTACACGCCGGAGCAGTTCGGCGGCGGCGCCGCGCTGGCGCTGGCCACCTTGCTCGAGGCGGAGACCGCACTGCAGGCCGACGTGCCCGCCGACTCGCTGTCGCCCGCGTGGGGCCACGACGACGTGCACACCTGGTTGGGGCAGGTCTACTTGCGGCTCGGCCGGGCGGATGCCGCTGCGGCCGAACTGCAGCAGGCGCTGGCGCTGAACCCGGCGAGCACGCACGCGAAGACACTCCAACGGGCGCTGCCGGCGCAGAAGCCCGCGGACGCAATCGCGCCGGCGCCGGCGGGCGGCAAGTGATGCGTCTCGTCCTCGCCTGCGCGCTCGTCACGCTGACGTGTGCAGCCGCCTTGCCCGCCGCGCACGCCGCCCCGCCCCGCGTCCCCGCCCGCGTCGCGTCCGATGCGGAACCGGACGGTCCCGGCCTGCGCGGCACCGTCGTCAACGAGAAGGGCGAGCCGCTGGAGGCGGTGACAGTCAGCGTGCCGCAGGTGCGCCGCGGCGCGATCACCCGCCAGGACGGCAGCTTCCGCATCGCCGTCCCCGCGGCGGGCGCGTGCACCGTGCGCGTCAGCCAGGTCGGCCAGCAGACGGTCACGCTCTCGGTAACGGTGCCGGCCGACGGGCCGATGCCGCCGCTGCGCATCACGCTGCGCGAGGCGCCGATCCCGGTGGCGGAGGTGTCGGTGCGCGCATCGTCGTTCGGCGCGGAAGGCAAGCGGCCGGGCGCGACCTTGCGCCGCATCGACATCATGATGACCCCGGGCGCCGCCGCCGACTTGATGCACAGCGTCCACACCCTGCCCGGCGTCCACGCGCCGAACGAGGGCGCCGCGCTCTACGTGCGCGGCGGCGCGCCGCACGAGACGCTGGTGCGCTTCGACGGCGGCGACGTCGGCCATCCGTACAAATACGAGAGCGCCAGCGGCGGCCTGTTCGGCATCCTCGATCCGTCGCTGATCTCGTCGGCGTACTTCTCCAGTGGCGCGTTCTCGCCGAAGTATGGCAACGCGCTCTCCGGTGTGCTCGATGTCGAGAGCACCACCGACGTCCGCCAGACGTCGTTCAACGTGGGCGCCAACATCCTCGGCGGGGGCGGCACCGTCAGTTTTCCGCTCGCCGGCGACAAGCTGGGCGTGGTGCTCAGTAGCCACTACCAGGACACCGAGCTGCTCGATCGCCTCTACGGCACCTCGCGCGAGTTCACCCGCTACCCGCGCTCCTACGACGGCGGCATCAAGCTGCTCGGCCACCCGGCGGCCAACCAGACCACCTCGCTGTTCGTGGCCAGCACGCACGATCGCACCGGGGTCAAGCTGCGCTTCCCCAGCTACCACGGCGAATTCACCAACGCGGCGACGGTGTCGCTGTGGAATGCCGGCTACAGCAACGTGCTGTCGAAGACGGTCGCCCTGCACGCAAACGTCGCCAACACGCACTTCCACGACACGTGGGCCTTCTCCGATTTCCACTACGCGACCACGTCGAACCAGTACACCGGGCACGTCGACGCGACCTGGTTGGCCGGGCCCGCCTACGAACTCTCCGGCGGGTTCGACGCCGAGCAGGAAGTCGAGAACTACGCTGGTGCCGTGCCGCACGATTCCACCGACTACGCGCCCGGCGCGCCGTCGCGGTTGCTCGAGCAGGACGGCCATCGCCTACGTACCGGCGTCTGGGTCGACCAGAAGCTGCGGGTGTCGCGCACCGTGTACGCGAATCTCGGCGGACGCGCCGACCGCTTCGGGAGCGTGCGCCTGCGTGACATCGACGGCGTGCGCACCGACGGTGTGACCCGCTGGGCCGCCGACCCACGCGCCGCGGTGGCGTGGAATCCGTGGCGACGGTGGACGCTCCGCGTGTCCTCCGGCGAGTTCCACCAGGCGCCGGCGCTCAAGTACACCGACGCGCAGTTCGGCAATCCGTCGCTGGGTCCGCTGGCCGCGCGGCACTACGTCGGCGCACTCGAGTACGCCAAGGTTGACGTCACGCTGCGAGCCGAGGCGTATTCCAAGGACTACCGCCGCCTCGTGCTCAACGATCCGCTCACGCGCTATTCCACCGACGGCGACGGCTACGCCCGCGGCCTCGACCTGTTCGCCGAGGGCCGCTGGCCGCGCCTGCGCGCCTGGACCTCGTACGGTTACGTGCAGTCGCAGCGCCACGAATTGCAGGCTCCCGGCCGCGTGACCGCGCCCTACGCGCCGGCGCACGACTTTACGCTGGTCGGCACGTATCACTTCAACGGCGGCTGGGATGTCGGCACACACGTGCGCGTGGCCTCCGGGGCGCCGTATACACCAATCGTCGGCGCGGTGAAGGATCCGTCGCGCGCGGTGTGGCATCCGGTCGAGGGCCCGTTATACTCCGGGCGCCTGCCGGCCTACGGGCGGCTCGACCTGCGCTTCATGAAGATGCTCGACTCACCGAAGTTCCTCGGGCTCGCGCAATCGTGGGCGGTGGCGTACGTGGAGGCGATGAACGTGCTCGACATCAAGAACGTCCTTGAATACCAGTACACGCCCGACTACACCGAACGCCACGCCGTGCTGTCCTACTTCAGCCGCCGCACGCTGGTCGCCGGCGTGTCGATGGGGTGGTAGCGATGCGCGTGATCCTGGTGGAGGACGAGCGGCCGGCGCGCGTGCGCCTGCGCCGGCTGCTCGCCGCGCACGAGGACGTCGAGATCGTCGGCGAGGCCACCACCGCCGCCGATGCACGCGAGCTGCTCGCGCGCGAACAGCCGGATCTCATGTTCCTCGACGTGCAGATGCCCGGCGAGTCCGGGTTCGACCTGCTGGCGACGCTGCCCGCGGACGCGCCGCGCCCGGAGGTCATCTTCACGACCGCGTTCGAGGCGTACGCGGTGCGCGCCTTCGAGGCGGAGGCGCTCGATTATCTGATGAAGCCGTTTCGGCCGGACCGGCTGGCGGCCGCGCTGCTGCGCGCGCGCGGCGAACTGGCGCGGCGCGATGCGCCCGACGGCGAGGCGTCGCTCGCCGAGCGGATCGAGCGACTGCTGGCGCGCCTGGAAAACTCCGCACCGCCGGCGGACGACACGCCCGGCGATCCCACGGCCCGCGACGGCGGCCTGCAGTACCTCGACAGGCTCACCGCGCGCGTCGGCGAGCGCGTCGACGTGATCCCGGTGCGCGAGATCCTCTATTTTCGCGCCGAGGACAAATACGTCGCCGCCTATACCGTCCACGGCAGCCACCTGCTGACGCTGACCCTCGACCAACTCGAGGCCGACCTCGATCCGGCGCGCTTCGCCCGCGTGCACCGCTCGGTGCTGGTCAACCTCGAGGACGTGGCGAGCGTGGAGCCCGCCTTCGCCGGCACCTACACGCTGCACCTGCGCTCGCTGCCGGCAGCGGACCTGCCGGTGTCGCGCCAGC
>JBKJUD010000037.1:0-2696 GCA_046590735.1 Candidatus Eiseniibacteriota bacterium
ACCGTCAGTGCGGCATCGTCCCAGACCTCGATGTTGTTCAACTCGATGATCCGGCCGGTCTTGTCGACGACGAGCAGCGGGTTGCCCTTGGTGCCGCCGAGCACGGTCACGTCGGAATCCCACAGGATGTTGCCGCGCTGATGCAATTCGCCGCCACCCGCGCCCGGGAAGTTCAAGATCGGCGTGGCCACCGAGGATTCGACGAAGAGTGCCTCGCCCAACGCGATGGGGCTTTGCGGAATCGCGCCGTTATCGATGGTGTAGTTCGGGTCAAGACCTGTTTCGCCCAGGCGGGAGGCATCGCGCGCACCCACCGTGACGAGCAGAACCGGATCGGCATTGACCGTGCTGTAGAGCTTGACGTCACCTTCGGAAAAAGAGTTTTGCGGCGGAATCAGGGCGACGGCGATCTGCGTGGCGTCGCGGGTGATGTTCACGCCGCGCTGGCGTGCCTGCACGTCGGCGCCGCGATAGGCGGTGATGCGCGTGTTGCTGCCGACCAGGTTGACGGCGGTGTTGGACGTGACCTCGAAGTTGGCGCGTGAGAACGCCGTGACCAGCCCGAAGAAGATCGGGCTGTAGGCCTCTGAGCGAGCCCTCGACGTGCCGTCGATGCGCGTGACCTGTGCATCGAGATCGACTGCGTCGGCGCTGAGCACGGACCCCGCCCCGACCGTGACCGTGCTCGTTCCGGTGACGTGCACACCACGCGTACCGTTCGTGTCGTTCGCATCGGACCCTGCGCCAACGCCGATGACCCAGGTGTCCGCGTCGTTGTTGCCGGTGGCCTTGGCGTCGGTGCGCGCGGCCAGCAGGTCACCCGCGGTGACGATGGCACCCGCGCCGAAATTGGCGGTGGTGGTATAGCTGAGATCGGCGTTGCTGTACGCCACGCTGGCGCCGATGACGCCACCGCCGCGCGTCTTGCTGCGCGCAGCGGCAGCGTGGTCGGACGACGAGGTCATGACAAAGTCGTCGCCGGCGGTGATTCGCGTGCCAGCGCCCACGAGCGCGGCCACGGTGTTCGTGCTGGTCGTCGTGGTTTCCGTGCGCGCGATGCTCAGCGCGCCGCCGCCGGCCGAATCGGCCCGCGTGGAGACATCGCTTTGCCCGTCGGCCGTGATGATGACGTCCTGGCCCGCCTGCACCTCGCCCGCGGCAATCGTCGCCGTGACCGTGGCGCTTGCAGTGGCAAAGGCCTTGGGGAAACTGGTCTGGATCGCCGAGCCGCCGCCGCCGATGGCTGTCGCGGTCGAACGGCCGTCGCCCGTCTGCGGATAGATCTGGGACAGTGCGGTTCCGCCAGGGCCGGTCAACCGGTTGCCGCTCGCCTGGCTGGTGGCCCCGCTCAGGTTGAGATAAAGCCCCTGCTGGCCGCTACCGGCCTTCAGGTCCAGGCCTTCAGCGCTGAAGGTATGGGTTGCACCACGCAGGGTGTCGTCGAGCACCGTGATGACAGCGCTCGTCGGCTGCGTCGACAGCTGGAAGGTGGCGTGGCCGGCGCCGTCGTTGCCCGGGTTGCGAACGTAGTAGGTGACCTGGTCGCTCAGGCCATGCACGCTGCGCTCGAGCATGTGCGTGCCGGTGCCGATCACGCCCAGATTGATCACCGGCCCGTCGAACGACCTGGTCACGGTGCCACGGTCGACGGTGCCGCCTGATGCCACGGTCTGGACGCCGGCCGCCCAGACGCCCACTTTCGGCGCCGACAGCGTCGCCGTCGTGCCGCTGAAACTGGTGATGACGTAACTGCCGTTGTAGCCGCCGGCACCCTGCACCGTGATCGACGTGTTGTTGCCGAAACCATCGTCGGACCAATTGCGTCCATCGTTGCGGACGATCGTTGCCGGCACGGCGGGTGTGCCCGGGCTGCCCGCCACGGCATTGGCACCCGGGTTGAAGCTGAAACTGGTCCGCACCAGCGTGGCCTGCGCGCTGCCGACCGGGTTCACCGTCATCGAGCTGCCGCTCACGCTCTGGATCGTGTAATTCGTGCCGTCACCACCGATGATCAGCGTCTGCCCGGCCTTGAATCCCGAGTCCGCCCAGATCAGCCCCGTGCTGATGAGCACGAGGTTGGCGCCGACGCGCTCGTAGTACACCGGAACCGTCACCTTCTCGTTGTTCTTGAGCTGGATGACGGACGAGGGATTCGTCGGGTCGAGCAAGACGCGGTACTCGCCGCCCGGCGTCAACCCGCTGATGGCCGTGCCGCCGACCAACCGGTAGGTGACGACATCACCGTCGCTGAAGCCGTGCCGGTCGATGATGATGTTGTTGAGGCCGGTGTTCGCATGCGACACCGTTGGCGGCGAAGCAGGCTTGACGGTGGCGTCGACGGGGTAGCCCAGGGGCAGGATGACGGTCTGGCCATTGATGAAGGCCGAGGTCGGTGTCACTTCGACGAAATCACTCGAAAACTGTGCCGCCGCGGCAGGCCGCGTCGAGCCGTTCGACGCCTTGGTGAAGTAGGTGATCGAGTCACCTTCGGTGTAGGTGTCGGTCGGCGCATTGAGGGTGACCCGGTCGGTCGCCTCGTCGACACCGATGACGCCGTAGTACGGTGCCGGCGTCGCGCTCTTCATCAACTTGATCGTGAAGGCGTCGATCGTGCGCACGTAGTAGATGCCCGGATCCGCCGCTGCCAGGATCGACAAGCCGCCACGGCCTTCGATCTTGACAGCGTCGCCGGTCAC
>JBKJUD010000074.1:0-2610 GCA_046590735.1 Candidatus Eiseniibacteriota bacterium
GCCACGCCGACCAGCACCGCGACGCACGCGGCGGCGAACCAGGCGAACAGCCAATGTGCCGATCCCGCGTCGCTGCCCGCCACCGCGACCGCAACCAGGCCGATGGCGCCCATCGCCACGCCGCCCTTGCCCGGCACCGCGGTGAACGAGCCGGCGTGTTCCATGGTGGAGCGGATATATCGCAGGTCGTCGGCGGCACGCGCATCGGCAGGTGGGGTCGGGTGGGTTGGCATGTCGAAGACGATACGCCGCCACGGGCTCACGCGTCAAGCACTTTGCGATACAAAGTCAAGCAGGGCGCCGCCCGGATGGACCGGCGGCACCGCGGAGCCGCGGTCACCGGGCACGCCCAGCGCGGCATCGTCGTTGGCGGCGAAGAGGCAGTGTTCTCCAGTCCGGAGACCGGCGTGTGCAGCGCCTCCGCCTTGCGGCCGATGCCGTTGACGCGCCAGCCCCAGTCGCCGCTGGCGCCCTCGGCGCGCGGGCAGACCTTGGCATCATGCGGCAAGCGCGACCACTCGCCACGCGCCGGAAACGTTAGCGATCGGTCACGGCTAGACGTGATTGCGCAACGCCAGCTCCTTGGGGTGCGGATCCAGATACACCTGTCCCGCCAGCCATTCGACCTTGAGCAGCCGCGCGTAGTGGCGGATCAGCGTGACCGGCACGATCAGCGGCACGAGGCCGGCGTGGTAGTCCTCGATCACCCCGAGCAGTTCGATCTTCTGCTCGGCACCGATGTCGTTCTTGAAGAATCCCGCCATGTGCAACAGCACGTTGTAGTGACGGGCCACGGTGGCCGGCCGCGCGATCGCTTCCATGTATTCGCGCATGTACTGCTCCGCCATCGCCGCGCGCGAGGTCTTCTTGATCCCGCCGCCCACCAGTTGCCCGAGCGAGGTGTAGGCGCGCGGCTGGTGGGCCAGCAGCAGGTACTTCTCGCCCGCGTGCAGGGCCACCAGGTCGCGCATCGTCCAGGGGCCGCGGAAGAAGTCTGTCAACCGGCGGTACGCGAACACCCGTGCGATGAACGTCTCGCGCAGCGGCGGGTCGCGCAGGCGGCCTTCCTCCTCGAGCGGTAGCAGCGGGAAGGCGGCTTTCAGCGTGGCGGCGAACAGCCCGACGCCGGTGCGGTCGGGCACGCCGTTGTGGTCGTACAGCTTGACACGCTCCATCCCGCACGACGGCGAATCCTTCTTGAGGATGTAGCCGGAGAGATCCGCCGCGGCGATGTGCGCCATGGCGTTTTGCGACCAGTGCGTCATCTCCTGCGTCAGGTCGCGGCCCGACTTCTTCATCATGAGGCGCACGCCGCCCGCGGTGCGCTCCAGGCGCATGGTTTCGCGGGGCGTGCCCAGGCCGATGCTCATCTCCGGGCACAGCGGCACGAACGTGAGCACGCGCCCGAAGCCCTCGGTGAGCAAGGTGTCGTGCTTGTGGCCGCCATCGAAGCGCACTTCTTGGCCGAGCAGGCACGAGCTGACCCCGACGCGGATTTCCGGCGTGCCGGGCGGCGGGGTGGCGCGAGTCGGCTTGCGTGTTGCCATCGTTGCATCCTTTCGCGGGGGCGGGCCTACAGCCCGAGCGCCGCGCCGTGGTCGCGCGCCATTCGCGCGACCTGTCCAATATACGCCGCGACGTCGATCTTGCGCGCCATTCCCGCCGCGGTCATCGACCGCGTGGTGCCGAACACCGGCCGTTCGGGCCAGGGCCGGTCGTGCGTGCCGCCGATCGCCCACGCCACGCCCGTGTAACCGTTGGGATCGCGGCCGTCGAGTTCGTAGCGGTCGTTGAGACGCAGGCACAAGTCGAAGGCCGCGGCGGGATCGGCGGACCACTCGAGGATCTTCTTCGCCCAGTACATGCGCAGGTAGTTGTGCATGCAACCGGTGAGCAGCATCTCGTGCTGCGCGGCGTTCCAGAGCGGATCGTGGGTGAGGCCGCGTTCGAACTGTTCGTCGGTGTAGAGGTGCGGCCGCGGGTCGGCGCGGTGTTTCGCGAGCGTGGCCTGGCCCCACGCCGGCGTGCCCGCGAAGCTGTCGTAGCGCGGGTTGCGGGCGACGAAGTTGATGGCGAGTTCGCGGCGGACGATGAGCTGCTCGATGAACGCCTCGCGGCTGGGCTCGGGCACGGCGGCGAGCATGACGCGGCGGGCGAGCGCGCGGGGGCCGAGGTGGCCGAAGTGCAGCGCCGCGGACAGCCGGCTGGTGCCGGCGCGATCGGCGGGCTGGTTGCGTGAGGCGTCGTAGCCGGCGAGGCCGCCGGCGAGGAAGGCATCGGCGTGGCGGAGCGCGGCTGCCTCGCCCGCCGCCGGACGCAACGCGGGCGGCACGGCGGGCACCTGCGGGACCGTGCGCCACGCGGCCAGCACCGCGGCGGGATCGACCGGCTCGCTGGCCGGACGTCCGCGCGCCGCGAGTTGCACCGCCACGCGCGTCTCGCCGCCGGCCGGCGCCGCGGTGAGGTACTGCGGCAGCACGAGATGGAGCTTGGGCCGCAGCGTGCGCGCTGCGTACTCTTGCTTCGGGAACAGCGACGAGGGCACCACGACATCGGCGTCGACGGTGACGAACGCCACCCGTGACCGCTCGGCAACCACGCGGCGCCAGC
>JBKJUD010000081.1:0-5186 GCA_046590735.1 Candidatus Eiseniibacteriota bacterium
CGGCGCGCTGCTCGGTGATGCCGACCGTGTCGAGCATCTTCTTGGTCTCGAGCACCTTCGGCTTGGTTGGCTCGAGCACGGCGTCCATGCGGCGGATGACGCACATGGGCAGGATGAAGTCCGGGTACTTGCCGCGCCTGAACAGGTCGCGGAGGACGTCGTCGGCGATGCCCCAGATGAAGGAGACGATCTTGTTGTGGGTTGCCTGATCCACTTGTGCTGGCTCCTGCCTGAATGTGGCCGAGCGGTCGCTGGGCGCGGCGTTCGGTGTCCGCGAACGAGGATGCCCGGTATTCCACGGCGCCTCGCTCGGGGACCAGCTGGCCTGCGGCCGCGAGCGGCCGTCCCAAGCAACGCTGCGGTTGCCACGGATGGGGCATTTGTACTGCGGATGCGCCGTATTGTACAGTCTCGTCCGGAGACATCCCGAGACATCCGGTCCGCAGGAGAGTGCCCTTTGCCCCGCCCCGCACCGCGAAAGCCACGCTCACCGCGCACCCAATCCCGACCAGCCGCCGCGAAGCCGCTGAGCGCCTCAGAGTCGCTCAAAGTGGCGAGGGGATACCGACGTATCGACGTGACCCGAGTCGAGCCGCCACAGGCGCTACGCGAGTTCTTGGCAGACCGCGTCGCTGCACTCGAACTCGCACGGAGTTTTCGCCACAAGCCCGGGCGCACGGCCGGTTGGGATCGATCCGAATTCGACTTCATCCAGTTCTGTTGCTCACGGACTCAGTTTCGGCACTGTGGATCTGGGAGATGTGGAGCCACCACACGCAATCGAGGATATTCCCGCGGCGACGCACCGGGACTATGAAGACGTCTTTCTCAGCAAGGACGCGGTCTAGGTACGCGTGACGGGAGGAGCATGAATCCAGCCAGCCGACTCCGGAGAACTCAGAGCAGGCCAGTCCGTGGCGGTGGCGAGATTTGCGAGGTGCCGGTAGCGCGGTCGTCCCTGCACGCCTTGGAGTCCGGCGCGGCGCAACCGCATTGCTACCGCCGGGCACCCCACTTTGATGCTGTGGTGTCACGCGACGCGCCCGCGGTGTCATGTGCCAGCCGCGACCTGCTTCCGTGGCAGTTCGTCTCTCTGAAAACCGTCGCACCCCCGTGGTAGCCTCGCGATCATCGAATTCACCCCGACCCGGAGGCCCCCGCATGCCCCGCCCCACCCCCGCCTTCACCCCCTGGCTCCCGCTCGCCCGCCAGATCGCTCGCCATTCCCTCCACCTCACCGACCGCGACGGCCTCGAGATCTACTGCTACCCGCCGCAGATCCCGCTCGCCGAAGCCATCGCCCTCGAAGCACGGCGCCTCGGCAGCGACACCCACATGACCCTCATGAGCGATGACTTCTGGTTCGCCTCGATGAAGTTCCTTCCGACCAAGTGGCTCGCCGCCGTGTCGCCGGCGGACCGCGCGCTCAGCGCCGTCGGGACCGCGTTCGTCTACGTGGGCGGGCTGGCCGACGCGGCACAACTGCAACGCATCCCCGCCGCCCGCCTCGCCGCCAACGGGGCGGGGGGAGAGAAAGCCGACAAGCTCCGCCGCCGCCCCGGCGTACGCGAGCTGTCGCTCCCCATCGGCTGGGTCAGCCCGGAACGCGCGACCGCGTACGGCCTGCACTACCCGCGCTTCCGCAAAGGCTTCGAGCAAGCGCTCGGCGCGGACCTCCGCGCCATCGCCCGCGCCGGTGCCCGCTGGGCCCGCCGCTTCGAGACACCTCGCGAGGTCCACCTTCAGGGCGATGGCACCGACCTGCGCTTCACCACCGCCGACACCCCGTTCGTCGAGGACGGCATGATCGACGCCGCCGACGTCGCGCGCGGCGTCACGCTCACCGAACTCCCCGCCGGCCGCACGATCGTCGGCATCAAGCCCGGCACAGCCGAGGGCGTCATCCAGTTCCGCGGCCCCGTGTATCACCGCGGCTTCGCCATTCACGATGTGCGCCTCATCGTCGAACGCGGCCGCGTCGTCCGCTGGACCTCGCGCACGCAACGCAAACTCCTCGACGCGAAACTCGAAGGCCTGCCGCACGCGCAGCGCCGGCTCGGCTGGTTCAGCGTCGGCCTCAACCCGCTGGCGCCGCGCGCCCTCATGGACAACGGCATCGCCGAAGGCGTCTTCTCCGTCGGCATCGGCCCGCACCCGGCGCTCGCAGGCCGCGGCGGGATGACCTACGGCTCGGTGAGCGCGGCAGTGGGGGAGGTCGACCTCGCGGTAACCGGCTAGCCCAAACCGCGATCTTGACGCGGACCCACGCCAGTCCCTATGCTCAAGGCTGGCCTCACTGAATCGCCCCTCGCCCCACCCAACGCCCCATCGTTGGCGCACCCCATGAGTCTGCCTCGCGTGCTTTCCCCGCCGCCATCGTGGATGCGCATGCCCTCGTGATCGTCGTTCAACCAGCCCTGCATCGGGAGGTTCCATGCGCGTGTGGGCATCCGCACGTTCTCTCGCCACGGCCGCTCGCGCCGGGCGCACCGCCGTAATTCGTCCGCTCTTCACCGCCTTGATCGCCGTCAGCGCCCTCGCCGCCGGCGCTCCCGCGCGGGCGGAGCGCGAACCCGAGCGACCCGCCCCCGCGCGCGCCACCGCCGTCACGCCGATCAGCGTCGAGCGCACCGGCACCCCGGTCGCCCTCGAGTCCGGCCTCCCGCGCTCCACCGCCGACATCATGCGCGAGCAGGCGCAGCGCGGCGCGGCCACGCAGGCGCTGGCGCTCATGCCCGAGCACGACTTCGACCGCAGCCACCTGGGTCTCAACCCGGAATCGCCGCGCGTCGCCTCCATCCCGTCGATGCCCGCGGACCAACTTACCTACAAGCCGGCGCGCGAAGCCGGCCAGCCGGTCACCGGGCCGCAGACGATCGGTGTCAACGTCCTGACCGCGACGCTTTCCGGCGGCAGCTACAACACCAGCAGCTTCCCGCCCGACACCGATGGCGCCATCGGCCCGACGCAGTACGTCGTCGCCGTCAACGGCCGCATCGCCACCTTCAGCAAGACCACCGGCGTGGGCGATGGCGTGCTCAACTCCAGCAGCGACGTCTTCTTCAGCACGGTCCGCAACAGTTCCGGCACCAGCGATCCAATGATCCGCTACGACCGGCTCTCGAGCCGCTGGTTCGTCACCATCATCAACGTCTCCACGCCGAACCGCTGGATGCTCGCGGTCAGCGACGCGGCCAGCGCCGGCGTGATCAGCGCGAGCACGGTGTGGACGTACTTCTACTTCATCCCGGCCACCACCACGCCGACGATCTCCAATGGCAGCACCTGTCTCTCCGACTACCCGTCGCTGGGTGTTGATGCGAATGCGCTCTACATGGGCGTCAGCGAGTTCTGCGGCACCGGGCAGCCATTCCAGCAGACGGACGTGTTCGTCATCCGCAAGTCGTCGGTGCTTGGCGGCGGCCCGATGGTGCTCACGACCTTCCGCTCGCTGATGTCGGCGGGCGGCGGCTACGTCGGGCCGTACTCGGCACGCGGCGTGGACAACTACGATCCGTCGTCGAACGAGGGCTACTTCCTCAGCGTCGATGGCGCGGTGTACGGCAAGTTGTGGCTCAATCGCGTCGCGAGTCCAGGCGGCACGCCGACGCTCTCCGCCAACATCGCGATCACCGTGCCGGCCACCAATCAGGCGCTCAACGTCCCGCACCTCGGCAACACCAAGGGCACCAACGGCTATCTCAGCCCGATCGACGATCGCCTGTTCGCCGTGCACATCCGCAACCAGCAACTGTGGACCGCGCAGAACATCAAGGTCGACAACACCGGTGTGGTCCACGCGACCGACGCGAACAACACGCGCGACGGTTCGCGCTGGTATCAGTTCAACGTGCCGGTGGGCTCGGGCACGCCGACCATCGTGCAGTCCGGCACCGTGTTCACCGCGACCGCGAACAACCTGACCACCGAGCGCCACTACTGGATCCCGTCGATGATGGTGTCGGGACAGGGGCACGCGGCGATGGGCTTCAGCACGGCGGGCACCAACGAATATGTGAACGCGGCAACGGTGGGCCGCCTGGCCTCCGATCCGCTGGGCACGATGCAGACGCCGGTGCTGCTCACCACCAGCGCGTCGGCCTACAACCCGGCCAGCGATCCCGGCGGCTCGGGCGGCCGGCGGTGGGGCGACTACACGATCACCAGCCTCGATCCGCTCGATGACATGTCGATGTGGACGATCCAGGAGTACACCAGTTCGTCGAACGTCTACGGCTGTCGCGTCGCCAAGTTGATCGCGCCGCCGCCGGCGACGCCGAGCGTGCTAGCGAACATTCCTGCCGGCCAGGCGACGGTGAACGTCACGCTGACCGGCGTGTCGGCGTCCGGGTCGGGCTTCTACGATCCCGGCGCGAACCTGCCGGCGCCGTCGCTGCCGTTCACCCACCTGCTCGCCGCCATCAGCAACGGCGGCGCGACGGGCACGCCGCCGACGGTCGTCTCGGCCACCTACGTCAACCCGACGACGGTCAACCTGGTGCTCAACGCCTCCGTCGCCACCGCCAACATCGGGGCGGAGAAGTACACGCTGACGATCACGAATCCCGACGGGCAGGCGCTCGGCGCGGCGGTCGTGCGCGTCGTGGCCACCACCTACACGATCACGGCGAGCGCCGGCGCGAACGGCACGATCGCGCCGAGCGGCGCGGTGGTGGTGAACAGCGGCGCGAGCCAGGGGTTCACGGTCACACCGAACGCGGGCTACCACATCGCGGACGTGCTGGTCGATGGCGTGTCGGTGGGGGCGGTGGGCAGCTACACGTTCACCAACGTCACCGCGAACCACACCATCGCGGCGAGCTTCGCGATCACGACCTACACGATCACCGCGAGCGCCGCCGCCAACGGCGCCATCGCGCCGAGCGGCGTGGTCGGCGTCAACAGTGGCGCGAGCCAGGCCTTCGCCATCACGGCGGATGCCGGCTACCACATCGCCGACGTGCTCGTCGATGGCGTCTCGGTGGGCGCAGTCGGGGCGTACACCTTCACCGCGGTCACCGCGAACCACACCATCGCCGCCAGTTTCGCGATCGACACCTGGACGATCGCCGCGTCCGCGAGCGCGGGCGGCACGATCACGCCGGCCGGTTCGGTCAGCGTGATCAATGGCTCCGACCAGGAGTTCGTCAACACGCCCGACTCCGGCTATCACGTCGACGACGTGC
>JBKJUD010000093.1:0-4312 GCA_046590735.1 Candidatus Eiseniibacteriota bacterium
GGATGCCGCAACTGGCAGCATTGCGAGATGCCCTGTCGGCGCCCGCTCCCGCCGCCCCGGATCGGCCCTAATTGCTGCGACGGCCATGCCTTCCATCTGCGGATCGTGCTTTCTGCGCGATTTCCTCGCCGCACTCTCCTCTTGACTGCAATGTTTTCGTGGCTCACAGTCGATAACGGAAGAGAAGGCACCAGACGTGTCTGACGCATCACCCTCGGGATGCCACCGGGCGTCCAGGCTCTACATAGTCCGGCACACCTCCGGGGAACAGGCTCAGCTCCGACGCTTGCGATGCGGTTCGTCAGGCGGCGTACCCCCGCCGCACATACCCCAGATACGGACGGGGCGCCACCTGTCCGACAGCGAGATGACGTACGTGAAAGACCGAGCGGTCCATCGCTTGTCCTCCCTCCCTCTTCTCATCGCCTGCATTGGGCTTCTCGGCGGCGCGCTTCTCCCCGTCGCGCACACCGCGAATGCCTCTCCGCCGCCGCCCCCCATCATCAGTGGTGGGGACCCCGACGCTCCTGGCTCCAGCAATAGCCCGCACAGCGGCGAGCAGACGAGCGGTGCAGCGCCTCACTCGGTCGGCCAGGTAACCGGCGACCGAACCGGACGAGGCGCTGGCGCGGAATCACCCTTCGAGAAGCATGCGGTGCGTATCCTGCCGCGTCCTGCCGCGAAGTCCATCAGTTGGGCCGGGATCAAGGGCCTGTACCGCTGAGTGGGTGGCCGAAGGAATGACGGCTGACGATTTGTCAGGGGGCTGCGAAAAAATGATCGTTCACGGGAACAACGGGAATGGGCCCGCCGGCTCCGTCCCGGTTCCGCCGACCCTCAAGCAGTGGCGAGACCGTGCCGCTGTCCCAGTGGGGGCTGCCTCTGAACTGGCGCGGCGCGTCGACGAGCTCAAGGGCTCGTTGGCCGCCGAGTTGGCCAGTGGGGCGTCCGCACTCGAGGTGGCTGAACTCGAACTCCAACTGTCGGACGCGTTGCGCCGACTGGGGGACGTGTCGTCCGCGCGCGGCATCTGGCGGCGTGCGGGCGACCGGATCGCTCCTGCGTCCCTCCGGCCCATCGATGGCCGGGTTGCGTTGATGGCCAGCCGCCTGGCCTGGGACGAGGGACTGTACCTCGAGGCGCTCGCCCATGCTGACGAGGCGTACCACGTCTTCCTTGAGTTGAAGGACGAACTCGGCATCGCCAACAGCTTCCTCGAGGCGGGGAAGGCCCACTCGCGCCTGCGCAATCCGAAGCAGGCCCGTGACCACTACGAGGACGCGCGCGCGATCTACAAGCGTCTCGGCGACAGCCCGCGACTCGCGGTCGCCCACAACAACCTCGGCATCATCTACAAGAACGCCGGCAACTGGGCGCAGGCGATCGAGCACCTCTCCGAGGCGCTGAACCTCGACACGCAGGCCGGCAACCTCGGCGAACTGCCGTATCGCTATCTCAATCTCGGCATCGTGCATCTGAAGATGGGCAGCTGGGACACCGCGCGCGACAATCTGCACGCGGCCCAGCTGGGCGCCGAGAAGACCGGCAACAAGTGGCTGTGGATCAACAGCACCATCGCTCTGGCCAACTATCACCGCCTGACCCAGGAAATCGCCGACGCCGCATCGCTCTACGATACCGCGCTCGAGGCCGCGCACGCGCTCGGCTTCCCGCGCGAACTGGCGCTGGCGCACGAATTCCGCGGCGACCTGCACCGCGAGACCGGCCACCTCGACCTGGCGGTCGCCGATTATCGGCGCGCACTGGCGATCGCCGAGGAGATCGCGCCGGAGGGTGATGTCGCCTCGGAGGTGACCCGCCGGCTCGCCGATGCATGCCTCGAACTCGGACAACTGGACGACGCCCTCGCCTTCGTCGACCGCGCCATCTCCATCGCGCGCCCGATGGGCGACCGCTACGAGGAAGGCGCCGCGCTGCGCGTGCGGGGCCTGGTGCTGGCTGCGCTGGAGCGGCTACCGGAAGCGTTCACGTGCCTGGCGGAGAGCCGCGAGTTGCTCGCCTCGATCAATGAACGCTTCGAACTCGGCAAGACGCTCTACGAGACCAGCCGCCTGATGCGCGACGTCCCGGACGGCGATGCCGACGAGGCGTGGCGCCTGCTCAAGGAAGCCTCGTACCACTTCGAGCAACTCAAGGTGCGCGACTGGATCGCGCGCGTCGATCGCGAGCTGATGGCGTATCGCCGTTCGTTGCACGCGGCGCCCAAGCGCCAGGCCTCCAGCCCGGACCGCTCGCGGCTGGCCGCCGAGCGATTCCGCGAGAAGGGCATCGTCACCCACAGCCCGTTGATGGTCGATGTCCTCGAGATGGCGGAGAAGGCGGCGAAGAGCCGTTTCTGCATCCTGATCCAGGGCGAGACCGGCACCGGCAAGGAACGCCTCGCGCGCGCCATCCACATGATGGGCGGCAAGAAACTCGACTCCTTCGTGGCGGTCAACTGCAACAGCCTCCCGGAGGGATTGCAGGAGAGCGAGCTGTTCGGCCACGCGGCGGGCGCCTACACCGACGCCAAGCGCGAGAAGCCCGGCCTCTTCGAGATCGCCGATGGAGGCACGCTCTTCCTCGACGAGGTCACCGACTTGTCCCCGGCCGCGCAGGGCAAGCTGCTGCGCATCCTCGAGGATGGCGAACTGCGCCGCGTGGGCGAGACCAAGTCGCGCAAGGTGAACGTGCGCATCCTCGCCGCCTGCAACAAGTCGGCGCTCGAGGAAGCCAAGAACGGCCGCTTCCGCAAAGACCTGTTCTATCGTCTTTCGGTCTTCCCGGTGACGCTCCCGGCGCTGCGCGAGCGGCCCGAGGATGTCGCCCCGCTGGTCGAGTACTTCCTGCAGCGCGAGTCGGCGCAGGAAAACAAGACCGTCACGCTCGGGCCCGACGCCCTGCAGGCGCTCGAGGACTACGAGTGGCCGGGCAACGTCCGCGAACTCGAGAACATGATCTGTCGCATGTTCGTGCTCGCCGACGCCGACAGCACGATCCACCGCGACGACCTGCCCGCGGAGATCCTGGTGAAGGCGCCGGGACGCGGGGGCGAGGCGCTCAGCCTCAAGGAGCGCGTCGAGCTGTTCGAGCGCGAGCAGATCGAACGCGCGCTGCGGGCCTCGGGCGGCGACAAGGATCGCACGGCCGCGAACTTGAACATCACGCGGCGCTGGCTGACCGAGAAGATGCGGCGCTACCATCTGGACCGCAGCGGAACGATCGTTCCGGAATTCGAAGGCGAGTTCCCGGAGGATCTGCCGCGATCCACGCTCTACGCCTGACGCCGGAAGTCGCCGGATGTCGTGAGGTGTCATAACCCGTTGCATCGCAAGGCCGTTGGACGAAGAGTCCGGCGGCCTTCCGATTTTTCCGCCGGAGCCTCGGCCGGGCATGCGAATTGCCCTTTTCCCAGTCGTTCAGGGGGAGCGGCGGCAGGGGCTCAAGGATAACGGGGGAGATCGGCACCGCCTCACGAACGGGCCTTCTCTTCCACGAGGTCCCTCCCGTATTCCCGATTGTGCCTCTGCCCTCCCCGTCCTTTGAGCCCCCGGGTGCCCTCGCACCCGGGGGCCTTTCCATGTGCGCGTTGGATCGGGTGCGAGGACGCGATCTCACGCCCCGGCGCGCCCGCAACGTTGACCGCGCCACGCCGCCGGCCGTAGGATCAGGATGAGCGAACTGCACGCGCTCGCGCCCGCCGATCAATGCGGCAGGCCCTGCTGGCCGAGGAAACGCACGCGATGGTCGTGATCATGGACACTCAGGCGACGCCGGAACAACTGGCGACGGTCACCGAACATCTGCGGTCGCTGGGGCTGGCGGTGCATCCGTCGACTGGGCGCAGCCGTACGGTCGTCGGCGTGATCGGCGACACCGCCTCGATCGACATCCGCGACATCAGCGCGCTACCCGGCGTCTACGAAGTCATCCGCGTCTCCGAACCCTTCAAGCTCGCCACCCGCAAGTTCAAGGAGGAGGACACCGTCGTCCGCGTGGGCGACGTGGTCATCGGCGGGCCGGAAATCGTGATCATGGCCGGCCCGTGCTCGGTGGAGAGCGAGGCGCAGGCGCAGACCATTGCCGAGGCGGTGGCCGCCACCGGATGCCGCGTGCTGCGCGGCGGCGCATACAAGCCGCGCACGTCCCCGTACGCGTTCCAGGGTCTGGGCGAGGACGGCCTCAAGATCCTGCGCCGCATCGGCGACCGCTTGGGCATGGTGGTGATCAGCGAGATCATGGACGTGTCGCAGGTGCAAGCGGGCATGCGCTACGTCGACATCCTGCAGGTCGGCGCGCGCAACATGCAGAA
>JBKJUD010000098.1:0-8857 GCA_046590735.1 Candidatus Eiseniibacteriota bacterium
GGACCCCCACTTCTTGCCCAACACCACATTGCGGCCGCGCGGCCCGAGCGTCACCTTCACCGCCCGGGACAACTGCGACACGCCCTCGAGGACGGCGGCACGCGCCTTCTCATCGAACAACAGCTGCTTGGCTGCCATGAATCGGACATCTCCTTCTGGATGGAAACACTTGAATCATTGGGAAACAGGCAGGTCGCGCGGGGCGCGGGATCGCGCCATCGCCGCGCGGCGGCCCGGAAGTCTAGGCCTCGATGGTCGCCAGGACGTCGTCCTCGCGGACGATGATGAGGTCCTCGCCGTCGATCTTGACCTCGGTGCCGGTGTACTTGCCGATGAGGATACGGTCGCCCGCCTTCACCGCCATCGGGATACGTGTGCCGTCGTCGCTGATGCGGCCCGGGCCGGCGGCGATGACCTGCGCCTCCTGCGGCTTCTCCTTGGCGGTGTCCGGGATGATGATGCCGCCACGCTTGATCTCGCCCTCTTCCAACCGCTTCACGAGAAGCCGGTCCTGGAGCGGGGTGACCTTGGTCTTGGTGCTGGTTGCCATGAGTGTTCCTCCTGATGTGCGGCGGGATCCGCCGCGTGTCACCGTGAGCAGGCCGGAGCGTTGTCCGGTTGGATGCGCATGCTGACAACGCATTCTTGCAATGGAAATGCCAGAACGGAAGGTCCAACGTAACGTTTTGCCGCGGTTAAGTTTAAACGTCTCTTTGATTGACCCGCCTGGCCGATGGTGGGTGCCATATTCCCACATCGGGAACAATTTGGCGCGTCCCTGCTGGTCTCCACCCCGACCGAAACCGGGACAACTCGTCCCCGCGCAACACGATCGGGGACCATCGTGGCGGACGCCCCGGGATTGTCATTGCGGGAATCGGCACGTCGGGGACGCAAGAGGTGGAACCTCTTGACCCGTATTGTTCTCCGATGCTAAGGTTCACTTCCATTTACGCGGCTGCTCCGGTATGAGCGGCGCGACACTCTTACATCAGTTTAGGAGGCCATGATGGTCCGTAAGGCCCGGTGGCTGCGATTCGCACTCGCCACTTCGACGGTGGCGCTGCTTGCCACGTCTGCTGTCGCGCAGGACATGACGAACCGGTTGATGTTCGGTGGTTCGTACGGCGGCATGCAAATCCTGCCCGACTCCAGCGGCATCAAGGCAAAGATGGGTCCGTTCTACGGCGGACGTCTCTCGTACGGCTTGAGCCAGAAGTGGCTCGTCTTCGCGGGCGTCACGCGCGGTTGGAGCCGTGACGACAACCCCGGGGCCCCTGCCACCGACGGCAAGCGTGGCCTCGTCCTGCCGTACGAGGTCGGCGTCGACTACCGCCTCATGGGCGCCAAGCGCGTCTCGCCCTACCTCGAGGGTGGTGCGGGAACCACGGTGTGGCGCGCCTTCACCGGTGACACCCGGACCAACGGTGCGACCGACTTCTCGGCGACCGGTGGAGCCGGACTCCAGTTGGGCGTGACCGAGCACTTCATGCTCGACCTCGGCGCCAAGTATCACTGGATCGACAAGGGCCACGAGAGCGACATGATCGGCAACGGCGACCGCGCGAGCAAGTACTGGAGCGTCGCGGCTGCCCTGAACCTTGTCACCTCGCCCCTGCACGCCAAGGACACCGACGGCGATGGCGTCGCGGATGTCCGTGACCGCTGCCCCGACACGCCGCGTGGCGCGATCGTGGACGAGCACGGCTGCCCGAAGGACACGGACGGCGATGGCGTCTTCGACGGCATCGACCAGTGCCCGGACACGCAGTCCGGCTGCATCGTCGACGCCCAGGGCTGCCCGAAGGACAGCGACGGCGACGGCGTCTGTGATGGCATCGACACCTGCCCGAACACGCCGAAGGGCGCGTGGGTGGACGCAACCGGGTGCCCGAGGGACAGTGACGGCGACGGCGTGTGGGACGGCATCGACCAGTGCCCGAACACCCCGGCCGGCACCCAGGTCGACGCGACTGGCTGCCCGATCCAGGGTGCTCCTCCCGCGGTCGACAACTCCAGCAACTTCCTGGAGCCGATCTACTTCGACTTCAACCAGTCGGAGCTGCGTGCGGCGGACCGTGCGGTCATGATGCGCAACCTCGACTACATCAAGTCCAACCCGGACAAGATGGTCATCATCCATGGCCACGCCGACTGGATCGGCACCGACGAGTACAACCAGAAGCTGTCCGACCGCCGCGCGCAGACGGCCTACGACTGGCTGGTGAAGAACGGCGTCAGCGCGTCGCGCCTCTCCATGCAGGGTCATGGCGAGTCGCAGCCGGCAGCCGACAACAACACGCAGGAGGGTCGCGACAAGAACCGCCGCGACGAGTTCGAGACCAAGAAGTAACGTTCGACAAATCACCCGCCGGGTGGGGCGCGCGACCAGCGCCTCCCGCCCGGGCCGGGAGCAATGAGAAGGGGGCGGGCGCCGTGATGCGCTCCGCCCCCTTCGTCATGCCCGGCGCGACCGGCGCGGATTGCCGCCGATCCCGCCGCCCGCCGCCGGCTCGCTAACGGCCCGTCTTCGGCGGCGGCACGTCTGCGAGCACCAAGCGCCGCGCCAGCGGCAGCGGGATCGTGCCCACCGCCAGCAAGGCATCGTGGAAACGCCGCAACGAGAAGTCGGTGGGATGCAGCGCGCGATACTCCTCGCGCAGCGCGACGATCATCTCCTTGCCCGCCAGGTACGACATCGCCTGCAGCGGCTGGTGACAGTAGCGGCCGACCTCGCCGGCCGCCGCCAGCGAGTCGGATTCGGCATTCTGCCGGAAGAAGGCAATCGCCTGGGCGGTCGTCAGCTCGTTGCGTTGCAGACGCGCATCGACGATCACCCGGCACGCGCGGAAGCGCAGCCCGCGCATCAGCCGCACGCGCGCCCAGGGATCGTCGGTGACGCGGTTGCGCTGCATCAGTTCTTCCGAGTAGATCGCCCACCCCTCGGCAAAGCTGTTGCACTGCTGCGCGCGCCGCACCGGGTCGATCATGCGGTTGGCGATGGAGAGCTGCAGATGATGCCCGGGAAACCCTTCGTGCACCACGCCGCCGCGAAAGCTCTGGTTCTGCATGTCCGCGAAGTAGCGTTGCCGTTGCGCGTCCGTCATCGGATCGGGGATCGGGCGGACGTAGATGGTGCCTTGCGTCACCAGCCGCCGTTGCGCGGCCGGCAGCGTGCGATCGCCGGGAAACGGCGTCTCGAAGGGCGCCGGCGGCTCCATCGCGATGCCCGGCATCAGCCCGCGCATGAACGGCGGCACCTCCACCGGCACCAGGTCGCCGATGTCGGCGGGCACCGTAAGCAGACCCTTGTCCGCGACCAGCGCGCGCACGTTCTCGATTTCGAAACGGTAGGCGGCAAGCACGCTGCTGCGGTTGAACGACGCCGGGGCCGGCGCTGCCTGGCCGCCGCCGGGCGAGGGGAGCCACTGCGACTCGGTATCGCGCGCATGGTCGAGCGCGTCGATCTCGGCCTGCGACTGCCGCAGCACCCGTTGACCGAGGCGGACCAGACTGTCGGAATCGTAGGGCAGGAAGTGCTCGGCCGCGAGCTTGGCCTCGTAGCGCGCACGCCCCATTCCCGCGTACTCGGTGCCGGCGGCTGCCTGCGCGCGCAGGGCCGTGGCCGCGTCGCGCATCGCGGCGATCGCCGGGGCGGCCGCCTGCTCGCGCTTGTCGCGTTTCGTCCCGACGAGAAACGACGCGTCGTCGGCGACGAGGCTGGCGAAGAACGCGGCGCCGGTCTCCAGTTCCTCGGCCGCCGCCTGCGCGAGGATCGCCGGTGGACGCATGACGTTCGCCTGCATCTCCGCGAGCACGCGCGGAATCTGCTGCATCCGCTTGAGCGCCGCTGAAGCGCGCTTCGCAGCCGGCGTACCCTGCCGCAGCGAGAGGTAGTAGATGCCGTTCACGCACTCGTCGGCGTAGAGCACCGGATCAGTCGACCACGACTTGACCTCCGCGATGTCGAGCCGGCGGCTCTCGATATTGGCGAGGATCAGTTGCCGGTCGACCTGGTCGTTCGGGTTGAGATGGGTTGGCGAGATGGCGCTGATCTGCTGCTGCAGGTTCGCCAGTTGCTCCAGCGTGGCTGCGCGGGCGGCTGGCGCAAGCGACGCGAGCTGGTCGTCGTAGCGATGGACGCCGAGATACGTCGCCTCGACCGGTCGCTGCTTCCACATGGTTTCCAGCGCGCGCAGCGAGACGCTGCGGAACTTCACCGTCGCCGCGTACTTCGGCGTGCCGGGTTCGCCATCGGCGCGTGCGCCCGGCGGGGCCCAGGAGCCAGCGCACAGCGCCAGCAGGACGAGGTGGGCGATCCATCCCGGAGCGCGCCGGTGGCGCGTGGCGCGCACCGGGCGAGTGGGAGGGGGGACGCAGCGTGGTGAGCACTCCATGATGATTCAACCTCCGTGTAGACATCAGACCGGTGCGCGGAAACCTAGCGCAGGAGAACGACGCGTCCCGCGGCGAGCTGCGTGATGCCGGAGCGGGGAAACTCCGCGGTGAGCGTCCAGGGGTAGACGCCGTCTGCAAGCCTGCCGCCGGTGGGGAGGGCGATCGGCAGGGTGAGGGTGTGCGAACCGGGCGCTAGCCACTCGCCGACGCTGCCGCCCGCGTGTGCGCCGGTCACGCGGAACAGCGACACCCGCAGGCGCACCGGCTCGCGCACGTCGAGCCGGAGTCGGCAGCGCGCGTCGTCGACACGAATCCAGTGAAGGGCGATCGGCGACGGGGTCGGCGGAGGCAGCACATCGCGCGCCGCAGTCGCCGGGGGCGAGAGCCACGCCGCTGCCGCGGACACCACCAGGCGCGTCAGCCGCGCGACAAGATCGACATTGATCGCGCCGAGTGAATCGCGCGTCGACTCGATGTGGGTGTTGTCCTGCCAGCCGGATTCCACGAACGACACGGCATGATACCCCTGATCCCAGAAAGGCGCTTGGTCGCTGCCGCGATACGTGGGATCCACGGCCGTGGTGAGCAGCAAGTCCGGCACCTCGCGCGCGGCGCGCGCAGCCAGGGAATCAAGCTCGGCGGCGGAGAGCGCGTTGCCGTACAGCGTCATCGCGTCGCCGCGTCCCACCTGGTCGTTGTCGATCACCAGCGCGATCGAATCTCCCGCTGCGCGCTGCGCCGCCGCGCGCGGGGTCGAGCCGAGAAGTCCATCCTCCTCGCCGCCGAACCACACCAGCTGCAGGGTGCGCGGCGACGGCGGACCGGCCAGCACGCGCGCGGCCTCCAGCAGCAGCGCGCTGCCGGTGGCGTTGTCGTCCGCGCCGGGGGCGCGCGTCCACAGTGATTCGGAATGCGAATCGAGATGTCCGCACAGCACCACGCTGCCGGCGGCGGGCAGCGTGCCGGGACGGGTCGCCACCACGTTGAACCACGAGGAGGCGAGGGTGGCATTGCGCAGCGACCAGGTTGCCCCGTTGTCCGCGGAGACCGCGAGCCGTTGTCGCGCTCCCTGCCACAGGGAGTCGCCCGCCGTTCCCCCGAGCGCGAGCGCATTGATGTCGCCCTGCGTTCCGGCGTTGCCCGCGCTCCAGTGCAGGCCGCCATCGCTGCTCGACCGGAACGCGCCGGCGAATCCCGCGGCCCACACCTGCAGGCTGTCGCGCGCGACGACGCAGGTGAGGAACGCGTTGCCGGCGCCCGCCGTGATCCAGGTGGCGCCGCCGTCGCGCGTGTGCAGCGTGAGGCCATTGGTGCCGACGATCCATCCGTGGTGATCGTCGACGAAGGTCACCGCGCGCAGCGCATCGTTCACGCCCAGCGGCACGGTCTCCCACGCCCCGGTTACCGATGGCCGTCGCAGGACGGTGCCGAACTCGCCCACCGCCCACACCGGTCCGTCACCTGCCGTCGCCAGGCCGTACAACGTGAGCGAGGTCGGGGCCGGCTCGAGGCTCCAGCTCACCCCACCGTCGTCACTGTGCGCGATCCTGCCGAGGTCCCCCGCGCACCAGAGTTCGTCGCCGCGACGCGCGAGCGCCCGCAGCGCGACGCCGGGCACGGTGAAGCGCGTGCTCCATGTCTCCCCGGCATCGGCACTCCACGCCACCGCGCCGCTGTCGCCGGCCGGCGTGACGCCCGCGAGCACGACACTGTCGCCGCCTCCTGCGGACACTGCGTGAATGCTCGAGAGCCACGGCAGCGCTGCTGGGGAATGCCATGTCCGCCCGTCGTCCGGCGACGACGCCAGGGTCAGGGAGTTCTGAGCCACCTGGAGTCCCGCGAGCCACCCGCGGCGCGGGCCGAACGACAACGCGGTCAGCGTCGAGGGGAGGAAGTATTCGCGGGCCACATCGTAGCCCCATGTGGCACAGCGTTCCGACATCAACCGGGCGGCGCGATCGTAGCCCACGGTTGGGGAATAGCGTGTGGTGATCCACACCGTGCTGTCGGCCAGCGGCGTCGGCGCATCGCCGGTGAGCTGGCGCAACGTGAGCCACAGCGAGTCGGCGTCCACGCTCGCGGCGGGCGACGCGGCGCGAGCCGGCCCGGCGACCGCCGCGACAAGCAGGAGTCCGAAAGCCCACGCCGCCGCGCGCGTCATGCGCTGTGCGGCGACTCGGCGATGTCATATTCGTGGAGCTTGCGGTACAGCGTGCTCAGCCCGATGCCGAGCATCAGCGCGGCCCGCCGCTTGTCGTGCCCGCTGGCGACCAGCGTCTCCACGATCGCGGTGCGTTCCATCTCGGCCAGCGTCGAGCCGATGCGCAGGCTGAACGAGCCAGGCGACCGCGCGTTGCGCAGCGCCAGCGGCAAGTCGCCGACATCGAGCGTGCGTCGCTGCCCGGCCAGCACCACCATCCCCTCGACGCAGTTGCGCAGCTCGCGCACATTGCCCGGCCACGCATGCGCGGCCAGCAAGTCCATCGCGGCGCGCGTCACGCCGCGCACCGACTTGCCGTGCTCCTGGTTCGCCGCGCGGATGAAGGAGTCGACCAGCAACGGCACGTCCTCGCGCCGCTGGCGCAGCGGCGGCAACTCGACGCGCACGACATTGAGCCGGTAGAACAGGTCCTCGCGAAAGGCGCCGCTGGCCACCATCTCGCCGAGGTCGCGATTGGTCGCGGCGATCAGTCGGACATCGACGCGCAGCGGCTTGTTCGATCCCACGCGCTCGAATTCGTGTTCCTGCAGCACGCGCAGCAGCTTGGTCTGGATCGCGGGGGTGATCTCGCTGATCTCGTCGAGCAGCAACGTGCCGCCATCGGCGATCTCGAAGCGTCCCTTGCGCGCGGACACCGCTCCGGTGAACGCCCCGCGCTCGTGCCCGAACAACTCGGACTCGATGACGCCCTCGGCGAGCGCCGCGCAGTGCAGTTTCACGAAGGGCGCATCGGTGCGCAGGCTGTTCTGGTGGATGGCCTGGGCGACGAGTTCCTTGCCGGTGCCGGTCTCGCCGACCAGCAGCACGGTGGCGCGGGTGGGGGCAAGCTGGCGGATGCGCTCGTACACGGCCACCATCTGCGCGGAGCGCCCGGTCAACCCGGCGAATCCGTACTTGGCGTCGAGGCGCGATTGCAGGTCGGACACCACGTGCACGAGACGCTCGTGGCTGATGCCGCGGTCGAGCACCGCAAGCAGCTTCTCCACGTTCACCGGCCGCACCTGGACATCGTAGGCGCCGGCGCGCATCGCCTCGGTGGTCAGCTCGATGGAGGGCGCCGCGGCCAGGAACACCACGCTGATGACCGGGTTGCGCGCGCGCGCGACGTCGAGAATGCGCAGGCCGTCGATGCGGGGCGCAGCCAGCTCCGAGACCATCGCGGTGACCGGCTCGCGGTCGAGGACATCGAACGCGCTTGCCGCGTCATGCGCCCGGAGCACCTCGAAACCATGCTCGCCGAGCACGCGGCACAGGAAGCGGCCTTCCTCGGTGTCGGGATTGACGAGCAGAACGCGGGGAGTATCAGGGGACGGGGACGACATGGGCGCTATCCTAGCACGCGTTCCCGCGTGCCACAGCCGGCAGTCTCAGCGTCCGCCGTAGATGGACTTGATCTTCGCCCAGCTCCGGCCGCGGGGTCCCGGCTTGCAGTCGCCCGTGGATCCGCCGCGAAAGGTCAGGATCGCGCCGGAGATCGAGGCTTCGTCCTGGAGGTTCTCGTTGTCGAGAACCCGGGCACTGAGGATGCCGATGCATCCGCCCGCGCTCGCGCAGCCATCGAACAGCAGCGGCATCGTGAACCCGACGCCGCTGGTGCAGGTGGAGGCCCCGAGGCTGTTGGCCCAGGCAACATGGATGATGCCGCGGTCATCGACGTCGATGACCGGGACGACCTGGCCCCGGTTGATCGCGCACGCTCCGGAGGTGGGGTAACTCAGGCCGTCATGTTCCAGCCCGGCGGACCCGGAGCAGCCGGAGTCCGGCGTCCAGACCAGCACGACCTCTCCGCCCTTGAAGGCCGCAAGGTTCTTGAAATTCACCTGCACCGCCTGGCGGTCGGCCGGCGAGGCCAGGTCGGATCCGGTCTTGCCGGCCCAGGTCAGAAACACGCTCGCCCCGCCGTTGGCGCCAGCGTGCGCCATCGTCGGGGCGAGAAACAGCGCGCAGGTGAGGAGTGAAAGGCTCCAGCGTCGCATCCCTTTCCCTCCGTCACCTGCGTGTCAGTGCGTGAAGCGTTCAACCACCGTGAGAAACTGAGTCTACACGCACAGGTGGTTGAAGTGTGACGCGAAGAAGCCGAGGTCCGACAGGTCAACCTTGTTGTCGCAGTTGAAGTCGAAGCAGGCGTTGTAGCCGGTGTTGCCGAGGATCTTGTTGAAGGTGTCCGCGAGGAACCCGAGGTCCGACAGGTCGGACTTGAGGTCGGCGGTGTAGTCGTAGGAGCGGTAGCTCAGGGTG
>JBKJUD010000214.1:0-8076 GCA_046590735.1 Candidatus Eiseniibacteriota bacterium
GCGCGCTGTACAGACACATCGACGTGATGTCCGACACCGCGATGTCCGCCACGGCCAGGTAGTCGATCCACGAGCAGCGCGGCGAGACAATGTGCACGCCGGCGGCGCGGAGATCACGCAGGACGGCCTGCGTGCGTCGCGACCCGAGAAGCTTGGGATGCACGGTGACCACGAGCTGGAACTCGCGGTGCAGGGCGGCCGCGGCGCGCGCGAGGTCCTCGCCGTGGGTCACCATCAGGGAAGGACTTCCCCACGTCGACATGAACGCCACGACGGGCGTGTCGTGCGCGAATCCGAGCCGCGCCTTGAGCGCGTCCTTGTGCGCGGCGCGTTCGAGCAGCCGCTCGAGCACGGCGTCCGTGCTCAGCGTGACCACGTCGCGGAACACGGGATATTCCTGTCCGGCCATCGCCGCCTCGGCGGCGTGCGTGGCGATCATGGTGTGATAGACCGGCTCGCGCGACGTGCGCAGGCCCTTGAAGCCATAGGTGTAGCCGATGTCGTGCAGCGTCTTCTTGCCGGTCTCGAGTCCGTGGCTGATGTAGACGCTCGGCGTGGACCGGTCGAAACAGAACCCGCGATAGTGATGCGTGAAGACGATCACCTTCCATCGCGTGAACATGGCGACCGGCAGGGGGACGTAGCGGAGACGCAGGCGCTCGGCTTGCGCGCGCTGGTCGATCTCCCGTCGCAGGTGCCCGGGGCCGGTGACGGCGCACGGTGCAGTGACGTGCTCCGCCAGGAGCCGCGCATTCTCCAACACGTACATCAGGCTCAGGCTGTTCTTCGCGACGTAGAGAATCGCCTCCGGGTCCTCGCCGTTCGTCCGGCGCAGCGCCCACAGCCCGCGCCGCACCAGGGCGATCGACGCGCTTGTGAGGGAGACGCACCAGACGGTGGGATGAACCGTGAGTCGCGCGAGCGGCTTGACGGCGGCAAGCAGGAGCGGGGCAATCCGTGGAACGCGCATGCGCAAGTCTCCCCGCCGGAACGTCGGTGCGGGGGATCCGCACCACTTGTCTCCGGCAACCTGGGCCACCGGCCGGAGGCGCGGCAGCCAGCCAGGGCGAGCCACACGAACCGTTAGAGTAGCGCAGCGACGATTCGGACGCCGGAATTGTAGGGATGGTCTCGTTCCCGCGCCGCGCGTCCCCGCCCTCCGGGGCGCAGCGGCCGGCCGGGTTGCCGCCGGCGCGGGGCCGCACGGTCGCGGCCGGCCCCGTCGCCCGCGCTTGTGACGGGGAGGGGATTGAGGTTTAGTCACTGCATGCAGGATCCTCCACAGCCGCCGCCCGCAGATCACACCGTCGACCAGCCTCGCGCCCTTCCACCCGGCGCCGCGCGCGACGACACGTTGGGCGTGACCTCGGGCCGCCTGGGCGAGTACGTGCTGGTGCGCGAGCTAGGCCGCGGCGGAATGGGCGTGGTGTACCTGGCGCACGATCCGCGACTGGAGCGCGACGTGGCGCTCAAGATGCTGCCGCCGGAACTCGACGCCGACCCCGGCATGCGCGAGCGCTTTCTCGCCGAGGCGCGCACGCTGGCCACGCTCAATCACCCCAACATCGCGACCATCCACTCGCTGGAGCGCAGCGGCGACCGGCACTTCCTCACCATGGAGGTGGTCGAGGGCCGCTCACTGTCGGAGCGGCTGCGGGAGGGCGTGCCACCGCTCGACGAGACGCTGGCGCTGATGCGGCAGGTGACACGCGCCGTGGAGGCCGCGCACGCCAAGGGCATCGTGCACCGCGACCTTAAGCCCTCGAATGTGATGGTGCAGCCCGGCGGAACGGCGAAGGTTCTCGACTTCGGCATCGCGATGCGGGTGGCTGCCGGCGCGCTCGCCCCAGGCCCGGTTGTCGCGGGCGGACGCGGGTCGACCTCCGGGAGCGGGCTGGGCACACCGGGGTACATGAGTCCCGAACAGGTGCGCGGCGAGCCCGAGGGGCCGTCCACCGACGTCTGGGCGATCGGGTGCATGCTGTACGAGGCACTCTCCGGCCGGCGACTGTTCGGCGGGCGCAGCGTGCACGAGAAGCTCGCGGCGACGCTGGCGTTCGATGAGGCGTCGCTGCCGGAACACGGCGCGGACGGCCTCGCCCTGCCCGCGCGCATCGTCCGGCTGCTCCGTCACTGTCTGGCGACGAACGTGGCGGATCGCTGCGCGACAATGCGCGAGGTGCGCTTGCACCTCGAGGAGGAGATGGCCGAGCGCGCCCTCCCCCGCGCCCTGGAACCGGCGCGCCAGCACGCGCCCGGCGAGAGTCCCGCCGGCAATGTGCCGCGCCGCTTGTCCCGCTTCATCGGCCGCGATCACGACCTCGAACAGCTGACGCAGCTCCTGGACCAGCATCGGATGATCACCATCACCGGCACCGGGGGATGCGGCAAGACGCGCCTGGCGCTCGAACTCGCGGGCGGGATGCGCGCGCGATGCGCGGACGGTGTCTGGCTGGTCGAGCTCGCGTCGCTGGCCGATCCGTCGTGGGTGCCGGGGACGGTGGCGACGGCGCTCGGCGTGCAGTCCGCGCCGGGGGTCCCGGTGTGGGAGGCGCTGTTGCAGTTCCTGCGCAATCGCGCGCTGCTTCTCGTGCTCGACAACTGCGAGCACCTGGTGGACGCCTGCGCGGACCTTGTCGCCCGGATCGTGGCGGGCACGGCGCAGACACGCGTGCTGGCGACGAGCCGCGAGTCGCTGCGCATTGCGGGGGAAGCCGTGTACGCGCTCGCGCCGCTGGCGCTGGCGGCCGGCGCCCCCGGCACGCCGGCGGGCGAGGAGTGCGACGCGGTGCGGCTCTTCGTCGACCGTGCGCGACTGGTGGCGCCCGCGTTCCAGCTCACGGAGGCCACGCGACCGGCAGTGCACGAGATCTGCCGCCGGCTCGATGGCATTCCTCTGGCGATCGAACTGGCGGCCGCCCGCGTGAAGCTGCTGCCGGTCGAGAAGATTCGCGAGCTCCTCGACGACAGGTTTCGGTTGCTCACGCAGGGCAGCCGGGGCGCACCGCCGCATCAAGCGACGCTGCGCACGCTCCTCGACTGGAGCTACGACCGGCTCGACGCGCGCGAGCAGGCGGTGTTCCGGCGCCTGGCCGTGTTCCGCGGCGTGTGGACGCTCGACGCGGTCGAGGCCGTGGCGCTGGGGGCCGATGTCGAGCCGTGCGACGCACTCGATGTGTTCACGCAGTTGGCGGAGAAGTCGCTGGTCGTGCGCGACGCGGCCGGCCGGGACGTGGATGCGGCGCGCTTCCACATGTACGAGACGGTGCGCGCCTATGCCCGCGAGAAGCTGGCAGCATCGGGAGACGAGGAAGCCGATGCGCTCCGCCGCTATCGCGCCTACATCGTCGCGCTCTCGATCGAGGGCGAGCAGGGGATGCGCGGGCGCGATCAGGTGCGCTGGACGGCGCGACTCGCCGATGTCGTCGACGATGTGCGCGCCGTGCTCGCGCTCGCCGCCGCCGACCCGGCCGGTGCCGAGGATGCGCTCGCGCTCACCGGGTCATTCTGGTTCTTCTGGTTCACGCGCGGCATGTGGCACGAGGGCAGCGCCGCCGTCGCGCGCGCGCTCGCGCACCCCGGCGCCGACCCCGCCAGCCGCTCCTACGGCCGCGCGCTGGTCGCCGCCGGCAACCTCGCATACCGCCAAGGGGACCTCGATGCGGCGTGGGACTTCCAGACGCGCGCGCTCGGCGTGCTCGCCGGGGCCGGCACCGACATCCAGGTCGGCAGCGTGCACCTGAATCTCGGCAACATCGCCTTCTCGCGCGGCGAGTACGACGCGGCCGGGCTCGCCTGGGAAAGAAGCCTCGCGCTGTACCGCCGCGCGGACGCCACCGTGTGGGTCGCGGGCTGTCTCACCAACTTGAGCGCGCTGGCGGTGGCGCGCGAGGACGTCGAGACCATCGAGACGATGCAGTCCGAGGCGCTCGGGATCTACGAGGCAGCGGGCATCCACGACCAGATCTGCCTGTCGCTGCTGCACCTGGGCATCGCCGCGTACGTCCGCGGCGACCTGGCGCTGTGCCGGGCGCGGTGGGAGCGCGCACTAGCGCTGGCGCGCGAGATCGGCAATGGATGGAACGCGATGGGCGCGCTGGAGAACCTGGCGTTCCTCGAGCTGGGGTGCGGCCGGCTGGCCGAAGCGCGCGCCTTGCTCCTCGCCTGCATGGACTACCTGACGGACATGCGCGATCCGGCAATCGCCCTGCCGGTGTGCGAAGCGGTGGCGGGCGTGGCGGCCGGTACGCAGCCCGCCGAGGCTTCCCGCCTGCTGGCCGCGGCGACGGAGCTGCGCACGCGCCTGTCGATGCCACTGCTGTCGTACGAAAGCGCCAGCCTGGCGGCGCTCCGGACGCGGCTCGCCGCGCTCCTCGGGCAGGCGGCGTGGGAGCGCGCGCACGCGGCTGGCACTCGGCTGTCGCTGGACGAGGCGCTCTCGCTGGCACAGGCCCTGCTGGACTCCCCCGGCTGAAACGGGCGGCAGGCGACACACTACCCGACGAGCGCCCCGCCACACGACGACCCCGTGCCCGCGGTGCATCCGAAACAGTGCGGCCCGGTGCGGATCACGCGATGCAGGCTGTCGGCGGGCAACAGGTCGTCGAGCGTCGCGGGCGCGCCGTGGTTCACCGGCAGGTCGAGCATCTGGTTGAAGTCGCAGTCGAACAGGCGGCCATCCCATCCCACCGACAGGTGCGTGCGGCACATCAGGCCGGGCACCGACGCCGGGTTGAACGACTGCACGAGCAGGTCGACGTACGCCTGCAGGTTGCCGGAGGTCTCGAGGTACTCCAGGTAGCGGCTGATCGGCATGTTGGTGATCGTATACAGGTGATCGAACGTCACGCCGTGGCGCGTGGCGAGTTCGCGCCGGTAGTCGCGCTCGAGCGACGCCTGGTCGCCAGGGAGAAAGGCACCGACAGGATTGTGCACCAGGTTGAGGGCGAGATCGCCGCCGGTGCCGTACCCGGCGGCGTTGAGTCGCGTGAGCGCCTCGATGCTCCGTTCGAAGACGCCGAGGCCGCGCTGGGCGTCGGTCCCGGCGCTGCGGAACGAGGGCAACGAGGCGATGACTTCCACCTGATGCGCGGCGAGAAACGCGATGAGGTCGGCCTGCGGGGCGGTCAGCAGGATAGTGAGATTGCAGCGGTCGATCACGTGGCGGCCCAGCGCGTGCGCTTCCTGCACCAGCCAGCGGAATTGCGGGTTGAGTTCCGGCGCGCCGCCGGTGATGTCGAGCGTGGGGATCGCGTGCCGGCGCAATAGGGCAATCACCTGTTGCGCGGTCTCGCGCGTCATGCTCTCGCGGCGATCGGGCCCGGCGTCGACATGGCAGTGCGCGCAGGCCTGGTTGCACAGCTTGCCGACGTTGACCTGTAGGACCTGGATCGACTCCGTCTCGAGCACCGGGAGTCCCGCGTCGCGCAGCGTCTCGTCGAACGCGGGCATGCCGGCTTCCGTCAACACCTCGAGCTGGCGCGAGGTGGAAGCAAGCGGATGCGCGCGGGCGGCCAGGCTGGTGCGCGGCGGGAGCGTCATCGATTACATCCCCACCCGGTTCGTGATGTTGCGCATCTGCACGCCGTGTGCGAGGCACGCGCCGCCGCGCAGCGCGGCAGCGACGTGGACCGCCTCGGTCATCTGGTCCGCGTCGGCGCCGTTCTGCAGGCACGCGTGCGTGTATGAGTCGATGCAGTACGGGCACTGCACGGCGTGCGACACGGCGAGGGCAATGAGCGCCTTCTCGCGGACAGTCAGGGCTCCGTCGGCGAAGACGGCCGCGTAATACTCCGAAAACTTGTCCCAGAGATCGGGCCGGTTCTTCCCGATCTCCGCGAAACGGGCCAGATCCTCGGGATTGTAGTAGGTGTCCATCGTGTCCTCCGTGCCGAGCACCTGAGTGGGAGTGGCAATCCGCGCAACAGATTCAGCGCGCTGAGGAAAGGTCGGCTCTCGCGGCCCAGCGCGCGGAGGGCCGCGGCGGTCCAGCGCGTGTTGCGAAGTCTTCCCACGGTCGAATGGCCAGAGCGTACACCATCCGAATCCCGGTGGGCGGTGTCCGGGCGGTCCACCGGTGTCCCCGGTGACACGCGGCGGTCTGACCGGCCTGCGGGGCCACCCGGAGGCGGACAGGCGGGATTTCCGCTCGACAGCGCCGGACCCAGAAGGCAGTGTTGAGGTGTCTGCGACCGGGCAGCGCCCCGGTCCGTTGCCCCATCCAGCTTGCCGGAGGCCCCCCATGCGCCCGGTCCACCTGCCGTTCGTCGCCCCCGTCCTCGGCGCGGCGCTCGTCTTCCTCGGTCTCGGGATGGCGCTCGCACCAGCCGCGGGGGCGCAGTGCCCGCCGCTCCCGTTGTCCGAGACGCGCTGCTTCAACCTTCCCTACCTCACGACGCAGTGGGTCACCGTGTTCCCCAACGAGGGCAAGGTGTTTCACTACGCCGAGGGCGTCGCGCTCAGCCAGAGCGTGGGGATCGCCGACGACTGCCTCTCGCACACCTTCTACGACTACAACTTCGACCTGCTGCTCGACCCGCAGTACCGCTGCCTGATCGCCGACGGCAGCGACAACATCCACTGCGAGCGTGAGTCGATCTCGCTGCCGCAGTGGGTCTGGCCGAGCCCGGGGACGTCCGCCGATCGCAGCGACGGCGACCGGGTCTGGCTGGCCGGCGAGTTGATCTACGACTGCGGGCACTGCGACGGCGGGCCGAACTTGACCGGGTGCTACACGGAACTCCACCCGATCCTCGCCATCGCCACCATCCGCAATCGCGCGGACACGCTCGCGGCCTCGGGTCGCGCGGGATACGTGCCGGCCACCCGCACCGACATCTGGATCAATGGCGACGCCGGCTGCGCCAACGCCATCCAGTGCGTCGATGGCGACGCAAACTGTCCCGATCCCTGGCCGCAGCTGAATCTGTGCGACGTCGCCGGCGTGCAGCCGTTCCCGATCAACCACCGCTGGACATTCGCGATCGCCTTGCCGCCGCGTCCCACACCCACCGCCTCGCCGGTGTGGCGGTTCGAGACGCGCCCCGGCGACCGGCTGGCGTCGATCGTCCCGCAGGTCACCTTCGACCCGGCCGGCAATGGCAGCGAACGCGACAGCCTCCACATCGTGATCGACATGACCGGCGTTACCACCACCGGCGCGTTCGCGCGCTCGATCGTCGCCGGCTGGAACCCCGGCACCTCCAGTGTGCGCGTGCGGCACTTCCGCGTGAGCGTGTCGGGCTTGCAAGTCAACGACGACCTCGACAGCGGCCTCGCCGGCGCCGGCGAGTTCTACTTCAACCTGGCCGTCAATGGGATCTGGCAGTCGGTGCTCGGCAACATCCGCACGCAGACCCCGACCGAGATGGCCACCGGCGCGCGGTTGCGCCTGAACAAGGTGTACGACTTCGCGATTACCGAAGATGCCGCGATCCAGATCGATGGACTCGGCTTCGATGACGATGCCGTGCTCGGCTGCACGATCCTCAACGGCGATCCCGGCCAGTTCCACGACCGCTGGACGCTGGCGAACAACTTCGGTCTCGGCACGCACATCGCCGGCACCACGGGCGGGGATGCGACGAACGCACTCCAGGTCCAGTACACGATCGCCGAGGTGACGGAACCCTTCCCGCTCACCGCCGTGGCGCCGCCAGCGGGGACCGCGCCGGGTTCCCGGTTCGCGCTCGTTGCCGACCACACCGTGGTCTCGCGCCAGGGCGTCGGCGTGCACGTGACGATGGCGCCCTCGAACGGCCCGGTGGCGATTCGCATCTTTGACGCGACGGGCAGCCTGGTGCGCACGATTCTCGCCGGCTTCACGCCGGGCGACGGCGCCGAGGCCGACGTGCGCTGGGATGGACGCGACGCCCTCGGCCGTCCGGTGGTCGCCGGCGTGTACCTCGCCGTGCTCCGCGCGGGCGGCGCGGACGTCGCGTCGACGCGTATGGTGGTCGTGCGATAGCCAATGTGCGGCCTGGAATCGTCACCGGGAAGGTGGAGATGCGTCACATGTCAGCACTCGCGCTGCGCCGCACGTTAGACCGGAGTCCGGGGTGGCGTTTCGTGGCACAC
>JBKJUD010000267.1:0-8756 GCA_046590735.1 Candidatus Eiseniibacteriota bacterium
CGAACGAATACCGACATGAAACCTCCGAACGGGGAATCGACGCCAACACCCGCTCGTCACTCCACAAGGGGAGTGGGCGGGTGGGTTACCCGGGGAGGTGTGGTGGGGGGCCGCGAAGACCGGTGGGCGGCGAGGAGCGGGAGGGCACGTATCGTGCGAAGCGCGGGACATCGCCGCGCGCGGTGGAAATCATCACGGCGGCACGGTCCTCGACCGACACGATCGCGACGCTGGCGTCGGCCGGCCGGCAGGACACCGCGGCGCCCTGCGGGGCGAGGGCCGCGCCGATCAAGGAGGCCAGCCCGTCGCAGCACCCGTGGGCGCCGTGGTCCGACGCGTCGCGGTCATGTTCATGCTGGGCGCTGTCCGACTCATGCGCTTCCGTCGCCGCATGGCCGATAGCCTCGGCCACACACGTCGACAGGCCGCCCAGCATGGCGAACAGCAGCAGGGCGGACAGCATGGGCATGACAAATCTCGCGCGGAGGGAAATCATCGGGACAACAATGCGGGCCGGGGACGGGCTCGTCAAGCGTCAACCGCCGCCCGTCAACCGCCGCCCGGGCGGCCGGGCAAGCTCGACGCCAGGCCCCCACCGACGTCCCGTGACTCGCGATCCCCCGCACTTCATCGGGATCTGCCGCACACATGGGTAGGCAGCGACTTCGTGCGGCGCGCGGGCGAGAGCTGACGCTGTCTTGTCCCTGCGAGAGTCCGCTCGCCGCGCCCAACACCTCCCGCCGGAGTAAAAGTAGAACTCGATGATTTGACAAACCTGCTCAGCTGAGGAGAAACTCGTCCTTCCACGGTCCGTCGATCGACGAGGACGCCCAATTGTCGCGCACGTTCTCAACCTAGCCGGCCGAAGCGTGCGCAGCCCGCCCGACTGCCATGATGGCGCTCCGCGGAGGCCTGACCCGACGACGTATCCGAATGCAGGGGCGAGACCTCCCCCGGGCGCCAGGCGACACGATGGCGGTTCCTACCTCAGAAGCCGGCCACACCCTTCGCCTGAGTATGCTACAGAATCTGGCTGCATATCCGGATACATGGGTCAGTGGACTTCACGTTAGGCGACCTTGTGGCTGGTGTTTGACAAGCGTCACGTGACACAGTACACTGAAGGCATGGTCAAGACCTTCGCGGACAAGAGGACGGCCGAGTTGTTCGTGAAGGGATCGGCACGGGGATTCCCACCGGACGTGGCTCGTCGTGCAGTCCGCAAGCTTGAGTATGTGGATCTCGCGACCCGGCTGGAGGACTTGAAGACACCACCCGGGAACCGGCTCCACGCCCTCCGGGGCGCACGACAGGGCCAGCATGCCATTGCCGTAAACGACCAGTGGCGCGTCTGCTTTCGCTTCACGGAGGGCGATGCGTTCGACGTGGAAGTCTGCGATTATCACTGACGGTGAGGTACACGATGAGCATTCCCAACACGCGACAACTGAAGCGTCGGCCGACCCACCCTGGGGAGATGCTGCAGGAGGATTTCCTCCCCGACTATGGTCTGACGGTCGCGGGGCTCGCCGAAGCCGTCGGGGTGTCCCGCCAGTCCGTGAATGAGTTGCTGCGTGGCCGGCGCGCCGTCAGCCCGGCGATGGCCCTCCGCTTGTCCCGGTTGTTCGGCAATTCGGCCGAGTTCTGGCTGAACGCCCAGCGTGCCGTCGATCTCTGGGACGCAGCGCAAGCGATCAAGGATGATGTCGCCCGTATCACGCCGTTGCGGGTCGCCTAACAACCGATTGCAGCGGGCGGTTCGCTGCGCGGCCCGCCGCTGAACCGGCGCGTTGGGCGGACAGGCCGGCAGGCTCTTCAAGAAAAGGCACCGGGGAGTGTCCAAAACGAGTCCGCCCATGCGTCATAACGTGTCGGTCGAGTTGATCGACATAACCCTGGAGGAGGAATCATGGCCAAGTACCTATGTATGCAACGAAACGTGCCGAGCGGAGATGGCGAGAAACCCTCTCCTGCCCAAATGCAGGAAATGTACGCCAAATTCGGCGCCTGGCAGGAGAAGTTCAAGAAGAACCTCGTCGACATGGGAGGAAAGCTCGGCGATGGAAGACTCGTCACCACGGAACCTGCGGCGGATGGACCGTTCGTCGAAGTCAAGGAGCTGGTTGGCGGCTATATGATCGTCTCGGCGGAGAGCCTGGAGGAGGCGATAGAGGTCGCTCGTGGGTGCCCAGGACTCGTGCGCCCCGGCTCAGGTGTTGAAGTCATCGAGATCCACACAAACTGACCATGCGCCGGCTGGTTGAGCACTTCTTCCGGCACGAGTATGGCCGGCTCGTGGCCACGCTCTCGCGCCGGGTAGGCGTGCAGCACATCGAGGCGGTTGAAGACGCCGTTCAGTCCGCGTTGATGGCCGCGCTTGAGTCCTGGACGGTCGCGGGTTTGCCGGACAATCCGTCGGCCTGGCTTTTTCGAGTGGCGCACAACGACCTTGTGGGAGAGTTGCGCCAGCTAACGCGCCACCGTCGCATCCTGGAGCAGGTGGCCACGGAGGACATCGCTACTCCGGTTCAGGGTCCCGAGCCCGTCCTTTCGGGGGAGGTGCAAGACGACCTGCTTAGGATGCTGTTTGTCTGCTGCGACGAGGCAATCCCCGTGGAATCGCAGCTGGTATTGGCGCTCAAGACACTCTGCGGCTTCGATGTTCGGGAGATCGCGGTTCGGTTGTTCACCAGCGAAGCAAATGTGTACAAACGCCTCGGTCGTGCTCGTAAGCGCTTGCGAGCGTTTCCGCCGCGCACCGCCGCGCTTACCGGCGAGCTGTATTCCTCACGACTCCCGACCGTACACAAGATCCTCTACCTCTTGTTCACGGAGGGCTACCTTTCGTCCCACGCGGAGACGGCCATCCGCCGGGAGCTTTGCAACGAAGCGATGCGCCTTGCTGCGATCTTGGCGGAACATCCTGTAGGCCGGGCTCCGGAAACGTCTGCGCTGTTGGCTCTGATGCATCTGCACGCGGCACGGATGGCCGCTCGCCAGGATGGATTCGGGGGATTGCTCCTTTTGGAGGAGCAGAACCGAGACCAGTGGGACCGGCAGGAAATCCAGGTCGGGTTGGAGTGGCTCGCAGATTCTGCACGAGGCGACGTCTTCTCCCGGTACCACGCGGAGGCGGGAATCGCTGCCGAACACTGCCTCGCCCCCTCGTTCGAGGAAACGCGGTGGGACAAGGTAGTGGAGTGCTACTTGTTGCTGGAGCAGCTCGCACCCTTGGCAATCCACAAACTGAACCGTGCGGTAGCGGTTGCGGAGTGGCACGGACCCGCCGCGGGACTCGCCGTTGTTGATGGCTTTGAGCCACCCACCTGGCTGGCCGGCTCCTACATGTGGGCAGCGGTATTGGCCGACTTGCATCGGCGCTGCGGACACACCCGTACGGCGAACGGCTATCGGGCTTTGGCTTGCAAAGCGGCTCCGACCCAGGCGGTGAAGGAGCTTCTGCAGCGTCGACTCCAGATCGGCGCTCCCGGCTGATCGCGCAATCTGAACAAGCAGGGGAGAGGGTGCTTATGAACGAGTCAGGGCGATATTGGTCTACTCGAGCGGCTCAGGTTAGCGTGACCAAGCGTACGTGAACATTGCTCGCGCCTGAGTTCGTGATGCGGGGATAGCTGCGGTGGGGGCCCGCCCAACAACAGCATGCAGCGGACGGCGCTTCGCGCCGCCGCTGATGCTGGGCGTTGGACGGACGTTATCCTGAGGAGGTCGAGTGACTCGAGCAAGAGTTGTGATCTGGTTGTTTACCGCAGCCTGCATTCTCTCTTTCGTCACGGCTCTTCTACCAGTTCTGAAGGGCGAGCGTCCGAGCGTCGTTTTTCTCGGATCAGGGGTCGTGTGGCTCGTGATCGCGATTGCGGCTACAAAGAGAAAACGCGCGGCGAAGAAGAGCCCTCCCGCCGGCTAACAAGGGCATGGACCCGACGGCGCAGAAAACGCGCCGCGGCTCATGCCCAAGCCGTCAGACCTCACAAAAGGCAGGCGGTGGGAGTTCCACCATGGGTCGTTGGAAATGTTGACCGTGGTGGGGGCACCCAACAGACCGGTAGAGCGGCCCGTGCCCGCTGCGCGGCCCCGCCCGCTCGCCGGCGACGTGTGCCCCACATCCCGCCAATTCCCGGACGCAGACACGTGACATTCAGCGTACCCAACGGCTGACGCGCGACCTGGAGTGGGAGTCGTGAAGAAAGTGAAGATCGCAGCCGATTTTCTGCCGTTCGACGCGGCCCGCTATCTCACGGATGATGTCGCGGTGGTCGACTACATGCCGGCCGTGCTGGAGACCGACGATTCGGCATGCAGCGGACGGCGCGGCGCGCCGCGCCGCATGGCGGACCACCATGGCCCTACTCGCCCAGCGACGTCCCGTGACTCGCGATCACCTCCCGATAGACATGCGCCGACTCCTTCAACGTGCGCTCCTGCGTCTCGAAATCCACATGGATCAACCCGAAGCGCTTCGAGAACCCGCTCGCCCACTCGAAGTTGTCCATCAGCGACCACGCATAGTACCCGCGCAGGTCGACGCCCTGCTCCACCGCCTCCCGGCAGGCGCGCAGGTGTTCGCGCAGGTACTGCACGCGCAACGGGTCGTCCACCCGCCCGTCGATCGCCTTGGGCGGATCGAAGAACGCCGCGCCGTTCTCGGTGATGTAGATCGGCGGCGCGCCGTAGCGCTCGGTCACCCCCACCAGCACCTGCAGCAGGCTCGCGGCGTGTACCTCCCAGCCGGTCTCCGTGTACAGCGCGTGCGGCGTGCGGACATACGACGCCTGCATCGGCCACGCGTCGGCGTCGTGCCGCATCACGCCGCGCGTGTAGTAGTTGATGCCGATGAAATCCACCGGCTGCGAAATCAACGTCAGGTCGTCGCTGGCGGCTGCATCGTCGTACGGGGGCCACGCGGCGCCGTAGATCTCGTGCATCTCCTCGGGATAGCGCCCGAGGAAGACCGGATCGAGGTACTGCCGGTTCATGTACGCGTCCGAACGCTCCGCCGCGCGGACATCCTCCTTCAGCGGCGTCGCGGCAAACTTCGGCTCGAGGTTCACCACCAGGCCGATGCGGCCCGCCTGCCCCGTGGCGCGATACGCCTGCACCCCGGCCCCGTGCGCCCGCAGCAGGTTGTGGGTCGCGATCGGCGCCTCGTACAGGTTGCGATGGCCTGGCGCGTTGATGCCATAGAGGTACCCGCCGTCGGCCACCACCCACGGCTCGTTGAGCGTGGACCACAGGTACACGCGGTCGCCCAAGGCGCGGAACATGAGATCGGCGTACTCGGCGAACCAGCCGGCGATGTCCCGATTGAGCCAGCCGCCGCGGTCGTCGAGCGCGGCCGGCAGGTCCCAGTGGAACAGCGTCGCGTTGGGGGTGATGCCGGCGGTGAGCAGGTCGTCGACCAGGCGCGAGTAGAAGTCCAGCCCGCGCGGGTTGAGCGAGCCGTCGCCCTGCGGCAGCACGCGGCCCCACGCGATCGAGAATCGGTAGGACTGCAGGCCGATCTCGCGCATCAGCGCGACGTCGCCGGTGGATCGGCGGTAGTGGTCGCAGGCGACGTCGGCGGTGTCACCGCCCGGCACGCGGCCGGGGGTATGGCTGAACCGGTGCCAGACGCTGGGGCCGGCGCCGTCGGCCAGCGGGGAGCCTTCGATCTGATAGGCGGACGTCGCGGCACCCCAGAGAAAGCCGGGGGGAAAGCGCGGGGCGGGTGACATGGGCACGGCTCCAGCGGGACAGCGAGCGGGACGACGAGGCGCCAGCCGCGCATCGAGGGGAAGGACGCGCCGCAGGATACCCACGCGCCGGACCGGCGGCAATGGCCGCGACGCGGGGCGCGGTCCGGCAACGCCCAGGTCACGCCCTGCCTCTAACCCTCTGCCATGACGCAACCTGGGCGGTGGACGCGGATCCCGCGAGGCGGCCCGGCGCGCCCGGCGCGCGCGATTGCGACCGCCTCACCCGTCTGGTAGTGTTCGTCATTCTCCAAGCCGTCCCTTTGGCCGCCGGCTGCCGCAGGCCCGCCGCCCCCATCCATTTCCTCGTGAGGATCGTCCCCGTATGAAAGCGTCCTGGATTCGCGTCGCGCTCCTGGGAATCGTGATGGTCGCGCTGCCGGCTGGCTGTACCTCCCGCGCGCAGAAGATCGTCGCCAACGTGGGGCCGCGCACGGTGACGCTGGGCGAGTTCGAGACTACCGCCTCCAAGCTGGACCCCAACTACTTCGCCAGCGATCCCGACAGCACGGTCAAGCGCCGCTTGATCGAGGACATGATCAACAAGAACCTGCTCGCCCTCGAGGCGCTCACGCGCCACTACGAGGCGGACTCCACCGTCGCCCCCCAACTGGCCGCGGCGCGCAGCAACATCCTCCTGCAGAAACTCTTCGACGACGAGGTGACCTCGAAGCTGAAGGTCTCCGACGCCGACATCAAGGCGATGTACGAGCAGCGCAAGACCGAGCTGGTCGTCCGGCACATCCTGGTCGACACCAAGGCCAGCGCCGAGAGTCTGCGAGCGCTGCTGGTCCGCGGCGCCTCGTTCGACTCGCTGGCCGCCGTGCGCACCAAGGACATCGGCTCGAAGCAGGAGGGCGGGCTGCTCCCGCCGTGGGTCGCCGGGGACATGGTGCCCACCTTCGAGGCCGCGTCCTACGCGATGAAGCCCGGCCAGTTGAGCCAGCCGATCGAATCGCCCTTCGGCTGGCACCTGATCAAGATGCTCGACCGGCGGCCGCGTCACATCGCCCCGCTCGACTCGCTGAAGCCGGAGCTGACACAGATCCTCAATCAGCGCGGCCGCGACGCGCTGCTGCGCGGGCTGATCGCGCGCACCAAGCAGCAGTACAACCTTCAGTACGCGCCGGACGCCGTGGGGCAGATCAACACGATCTTGGTGCGCATCCGCCGCGCCGAAGGCGACACGCTGCCGGTGGACGCCTATCGCGAGAAGCGCAAGGTGGGTGTGGCGTTCAACAGCGCGGCCATCGCGACGCCGGCCGAGAGCGCAGCGGTGCTGGCGCGCACGGCGGGGGAACCGCCGTATCTCATGCGGGATGTGCTCAAGGCGATGAAGAACATGCCCGCGTTCATGCGGCCCACGCCCGGGGACACCGCCAAGGTCCGCGAGGTCCTCGACGCGGAGCTCATCAAGCGCCTGATGGAGCGCGAGGCCGCGGCGCGCAAGCTGGCCGACCAGCCGGAGGTCCAGCGGCAGCTCGCCAACAAGACCGAGGAAATCCTGGTCACCACGCTGTACGTCCGCGAGATCCAAGGCAAGAGCAACGCCACCGATGCCCAGGCCGAGACCTACTACAAGGCGCACCCGGAGTTCTTCCAGCAGCCGCCGCGCGTCAACATCTACCGCGTCTCCTCAACATCGAAGGCGCAGGTGGACTCGGTGCTCCGTGTCATCAAGGGCGGCAAGTCGATCGAGGCCGTCGGCACCGCACTCGGTGAAAACCCGTACGGGACCGTGGGTGAGACCGGGCCGCAGCCCGTGAGCAACGATCCCAACGACATCCTGAGCATTGCGTACAACTTGAAGGTGGGCGAGATCTCGCCCACGGTGGAGTCGTCCGGTTTCTGGAGCGTCTTCAAGGTGCTCTCCAAGACACCGGGCGGCGTCCGCGACTGGAATAGCTCGCGCAAGGACGCCCAGCGCTACGCCACGGCCGAACTCGGCGAGGCGGCATTGCACGACATGCTGCTGCGACTGCGCTCCAAGTACCCGGTGCAGATCCACGCCGACGTGCTGCTGGAAGCCTCGCTGCACCACGCCCCCGTACCGACACCGCCGGCTGGCGGAGCCACCCCGGCTCCCGCACAGACCGGTACATCAGGAGGTTCCAAGTGATCCAGCGTTCCATCGCCCTCTCCGCGCTCGTGGTGAGCGGCCTCCTGTTCGCCGTCACGCCATCGGCCACCCGCGCGGCGGAGGCGCCTGCGGGCGCGTCGTCCGCCCCGGCAGCGGGCACCCCCGAGGTCATCGACGGGATCGCGGCCGTGGTCGGCACCGAGGTCGTGCTGCTCTCCGAGGTCGAGCAGCAAAGCTACATGGCGGCGATGCAGGCGCAGATCAACCCGGTGGACAGCGCGAAGGTGGCGGAGATTCGCCAGGAGGTGCTCGACCGGCTGATCGACGAGAAGCTCATACTTCAGGAGGCCACGCGCCAGGGCATCGCGGTCCCGGACTCGGAGATCACCACGCAGGCCCAGGCCGCGTTGCAGAACGTGAAGAACCGCTTCAAGACCGACGCCGAATACCGCGCGGAGTTGAAGGCCGAGGGCACCACGGAGGCCGACCTGCTGGCGCGCTACCGCACCGACGTCGGCCGGCAACTGCTGGCGCAGCGGCTGATCGGCCGCGAGGTCACCGCGAAGGTGGAGATCACCGACCAGGACGTGACCGACTACTTCGCCGCGCACCGCGACAAGCTGCCGCCCAAACCGGCCACCGCGCGCATCTCGCAGCTCGTGCTGATCCCCGCGGTGAACCAGGCGTCCGAGGATGCGGGCCGCGAGCGGGCGCTGGCGTTGCTGGCGAAGATCCGCGGCGGCCGCGATTTCGCCGCCGTGGCGCGCGCCAGCTCGGCGGACTCCGCGTCCGCGGTGCACGGCGGCGATCTCGGCTGGTTCGGTCGCGGCGAGATGGACAACGGGTACGAGTCCGCGGCGTTCAGCCTGGCGCCCGGCAAGCTCGGGGGGCTGTTGCGTACGCGCTTCGTCTACCACCTAATCCAG
>JBKJUD010000268.1:0-4958 GCA_046590735.1 Candidatus Eiseniibacteriota bacterium
CGCTGTCCCTGATCTGTCTGCCGTTCCTCCCGCTCTCCGCCACGCCCGCCCGCGCCGCGTTGGTGCTCAACGATGTCCGCCCCTGGACCGGGAGCACGGGTGTCTTCGACATCTACCCCAGCCAGGCCACCCTGTACAACTCGGGTCCCTCCGCCGCCAGCCTCGCGGGTTGCGAGTTGCGCGCCGTCGGCGACACGAGCTTCACCGTGGCCTTGCCGGCCGCGTGGTCGGTTCCCGCGGGTGCGTACGTGGTGGTCAACTTCGGGGCCGGTGGGTCCGACGACGTCTTCGACGACGACAGCACGGCAATCTACAGTGTCGACCCGGGCGCGACGCTGGTGTCGACCGCGGGCGAAATCGGCCTGTACCAGAATGGAATCCAGCTCGACTTCGTCAACTGGGGTGCGGACAGCACCAGCCTCGGCTCCGCCTACTTCGACGCCGTGACCCAGGCTCCCGCGGGCTGGACGCCGGGCGCGTTCGTGTCAATCGACGGCGCCAGCACGGTTGCCCACCTGCAGCGCGTGCCGTCCGGATACGACACGAACGTTCCCGATGATTGGCAACTCGCGACCTTCTCGTACTTCCTTCCCCCGGTGCTGCACTCGCACAACGATCTGCAAGTGGGACCGGTCAACGGCGCGCTGCTGGATGCGCAGACCGCGGACTTTTCGTGGCGGGCGGTGCACGACGCCTTCGCGTATCGCCTGCAGGTGGCCCGGGACTCCACCTTCGATTCGCTGGTGGTGGATGCGACGGTGCCGGGAACCACCTACCCGGGCGTCGCGTTGCCCGCCAGCGCGCTGTGTTTCTGGCGCGTGATTCCTGACCTGCCCGGCGGGCCGTTTCCGGCGTCGGTGTGGCAGTGCACCACCTCGGGCACGGCGGCATCGGGACCGGTGCTGCACGCTGCGCCGCCCGCGCCTCAGGCAGCCGTGCCGCAACTCTACCAGCACAAGGATACGCCGTTGCTCTGCGACTGGAATCTCATCCTGCAGCGTGCCGGCGGCACCCTCGCGCGCAATACGCTGCGCCCCGCCTGCCGCGAATCGGTCACGACCAACACGCAGACCGGACCGTGGGATGCCGCGCATCCCGTCACCGACGCGCACATTCGCGCCTGCGGGCACTGCAACATGTACTGCGTGCGCGCTTCCTACCAGATGGTCAACCAGTTGTATCGCGGCACGCTGACGCAGGACGAGATCAGCCACCGGCTGTGGCGGGTGGCGAACCCCGGCCCCGAGGGCGACCTGGGCCACGGCATGGGCGGCAACGTCGACTCGATGCTGAGCGTGCTGCGCTGGGCGATGTCGGACAACGCCGGCATCACGGGCGGCGCGCCCGTCATCGCGACGATTCGCACCGAAATCCTCGCGGGACGGCCGGTCATCGCCTGCATCCTCTCGCGCCAAGCGCGCTGGACACCGGTGAACACGGAATCGCACTGCATCGTCTTCGACGGGTACGAGGAGCGCGTGATCCAGGTGCCGGTCATCACGGGCCGAACGCCCCAAGGGCGCCCGATCTGGGGCACCCAGAATGTCACCAAGACGTGGCTTCACCTGGTCGACCCCATCCCGGGCGGCACCAACTGGTACGACCTGTCCGACCTGCGCGGGCCGCTGGCGTTCTACCTCAATGCCAACGTGGTGGGCCGTGCCGGCAGCACGCGGATCCGCAACAACGCCAACTGGGTGGACACGGACGGCGATGGGCTGGTGGACTTCGATGAGGGCCTGACCAACGCCGGCATGGACTCCACGCGCCGTCCCTACGAATGCAAGGCCAGCGTCGCCGACACCGATGGCGACGGCCTCGGCGACAAGCAGGAGATCCGCAGCTACACCTTCCACATCCTAGATCACGCGCGGCACCCGGCGGCCCCGCCGGCGCCCGGTCAGCACCCCAACATCACCCAGCGTCTCACCTTCGCCGACGTCGACGGCGACGGCAAGCGGGCCGAGCGCGACACCGACACCGACAACGACGGTCGCGACGATGGCGTCGAGGACTGCAATCGCAACGGCAAGTCACCGGAGGCGCCGCCGGTTCCGGCGTGCCGGGCCGGCGGCGAGACCTGCGTCTTCGATCCCCTCGATCCGCTCAACCGCTTCGGGCCGCCCCCGCGCGGACTGAAGTGCATCTCGATCTATCCGCGCAGTCCGCGCGAGGACGGCGTCCCGCTGCCTGCCTCCGGTGCGCCGCTGCTCGATGGCGGCACGACCACCTTTTCGCTGCCGGTCGACGAGCACTGGACCATCCTCGACCTCGACGTCGACCTCACGATCACCCATCCGCGCGACCAGGACCTCGTGGTGCGGCTCGTGTCGCCCCTCGGCGAAATCGTCGCCCTCACCACCGGCAACGGCGGCAGCGGCCAGAACTACACCGGTACCGTCTTCGACGACGAGGCCGATGAGGCGATCACCGACGGGTTCGCGCCCTTCGCGGGACCCTACCGGCCAGAGTCCCCGCTGTGGATGCTCGAGGGCGAGGACGCCTATGGCGTCTGGCTGCTGCAGGTCACCGACACGACGCCAGGCGAGGCCGGCACGCTCGACAGCCTGTGCCTCTCGATCCAGCACGACGACCCGGCTGGCACGGCCGCGCAGGGGGGCGGGGGAGGCGGCGCCACCGGCGGCATCCCACAGACGCTGGCCTTGTCATTGATGACGAATCCCGCGCGCAGCCAAGCGCGGGTGATGCTCGCGCTGCCGGTGTCGGGCGACACCCGAGTGGAGATCTTCGACATCGCCGGCCGGCGGATCGCCACGCTCGCCGAGGGCTGGATGTCGGCCGGCATCCACCGGTTGCGCTGGAATGGCACCGACGCCCACGGGCGGGAGGTAGGAGGTGGCGTGTATTTCGTGCGGGTCGAAAACGCCGGGGCCGTGCGCGTGGAACGATTGACCCTGGCGCGGTGAGTCCTGTCCTGCGGCGATCGTGCTAGGTGGCGCGTAGCACGATCGCCGTGAGGTCGTCGCAGGCCGCGAACCCTTCCTCGAACTGCCGGATGTCGTCAACCAACCGCTCGAGCACCGTTGCGGCGGTCGCACGCCACCTCGACCGTACGGGGTGTCCGCGGCCGCCGATTCGGCCCAAGGGCCTATGAGGCAACCGGATGCGCGGCTCGCTCGTCTCAACTGCTGGGTCATCCGATGTGGCCGAGCTGACGGCATCGAGAGGCTCGCATCCGAAGCGCGGCGCCGTGCTGAGGTGTTGGCGCCGCGCTCGTTCCTTCCCCTTCACACCAACGGTACGCCCCAATCCGCCACGAGAGTGGTAGGCTCTCGCCGTCCGGATCACACGTCCCACACGGGGGACCACGCCGGACAAGGAGGTCGAATCAAGATGCGGTGGAACTTGAGGCTATGGGTTGTGGCCGGCCTCGTGAGTGTGGCGTTCCTGCCGGCGACGGTCTCGGCGCAGAAGGGTGGCGGAGGCGGTGGCGGAGGCGGTGGCGGTGGCGGTGGGCCAGGCGGCCCGGTCACAGTCCCGACGACTCCGGTGGTCGGGGAGAAACTCGCGAATCCGTTCGACGCCGGCCAGTACGCGGGGAAGGACAAACTGCCCGAGTGGGCGCGCGACCCGATGCGGCAGGCGCTGCGCGACGGTGAGCTGCCACGCGCCCCCGCGGAGATGACGCTCGCGTCGGCGCTCGATTCCCTGCACGCCATGGTCGAAGCGAAGGAGCCGTATCCCTTCGAGTCGTTGCGGCTGAATCTCGGACAGTCGATCACCGCCAACGTGATCGCCGACTGCCCGGACGTGCGCTTCCTGCTCCGGCTTGCCGGGCCGGTGGCGCCGGAGGGCGCGAAGTCGAAGTCGTACAAGGTGACCGTGAGCGTGGATCGCGGCGAAAGCCGCACCGTGGAGGTGAAGGCGGGCAAGGATCTCACCCTCATCCTGGCGGATAGTTCGACGGTGCGGACCAGCAAGCCGACGCTCGAGTCCTTCCAGGTCCCGATGAACGGCCGGCGGCCCGTGGCCGTGACCGTCCGGGTGGATGAAGCACCGGCCGGCTGGGTGATCGCCGACCTGCACGCGTCGCGTCCGCCCACGGCAGACAGCATCGCGCACTAACACCGATTCACCGGTCGTGCACAGGCGGGGCGGGGGCTGCGGCTCCCGCCCCGCCTCGCGTTTGGGTTCGCGCATCGGCCGCGTCGCGCCGCTTCCGTTGACGCCCCCGGGCGCCGCTGCTACGGTGCCGCGCGCTTGCGTCGCGCGCCTGCGCCGGCGAGGCCGGCCCCGAAATTCACCACGTCCCGCAGTTCGAGGAGCGCCCGCGCGGCTCCGCCGCGTCCACCCCGCATGAATCTCGTCGACCGCCTGATCGTCGGTACCCTGCCGCTGGTGCCCAAGCCGATCGTCCATCGCATCGCCAGCCGCTACATCGCCGGCGACACCCTCGCGGATGCCGTGCGCGTGGTGCGCCAGCTCAATGCCGAGGGCGCGATGGCGACCATCGACGTGCTCGGCGAGGACATCGTCGACCAGGTCGCCGCCGAAGCGGGGATGCGCGAGTACCTGCAGGTGCTCGAGGCGATCCGGACCGAGGGAATCGACGGCAACATCTCGGTGAAGCTGTCGGCGCTGGGCCTGCGGATCGACGCGGAGTTGTGCTACCGGCTGATGCGCGAGGTGGTGCGGGCCGCGACGGCGCAGGAGTGCTTCGTGCGCATCGACATGGAAGACGCCTCGGTCACCGACGCGACGCTGCGCATCCACCAACGCCTCATCGCCGAGTTCCCGCGCGTGGGCGTGGTGCTGCAGGCCTGCCTGCGGCGCACCCTCGACGATGCCCACCGCCTGGTGCAGTCGCACACCAATGTCCGCCTGTGCAAGGGCATCTACCGTGAAACGCGCGCGATCGCGTATCGCGAACAGGACATCATCCGGCGCAACTACGTGGCGATTCTCGAGACGTTCCTGCGTGGCGGATCCTACGTGGG
>JBKJUD010000323.1:0-3829 GCA_046590735.1 Candidatus Eiseniibacteriota bacterium
ACGCGGTGGCCGATGGCGCCGCCGCCGCCGCGCTCGCCGAGGGCGTGCTGCGCGAGGGTGACCTCGTGCTGGTCAAGGGCTCGCGCGGCGCCCAGATGGAAACAGTCGTGGAGACGATCGTGCGGCGGTGGGGAACAGCACAGGCGGCGGACGCTGCGGCGGCGGCATCAGCCTCCCGTGCTGGCGAGATCGGAGGACGGGTCTGATGTTCTACCATCTCCTCTACCGCCTGCACGACGTCATCCCGTGGTTCCGCGTCTTCCGCTACATCACCTTCCGAACAGCGTCTGCGACCATCACCGCGCTGCTGATCTCGTTCGTGCTCGGCCCGCTGATCATCCGCAAGCTGCGCGCCTTCAACCTCGGACAGAAGATCCGCCACGAGGGCCCGCAGTCGCACCAGGTCAAGGCCGGCACACCGACGATGGGCGGCATCCTGATCCTGATCGCGATGCTCGGGCCCAGCCTGCTGTGGGGCGATCTCACCAACCGTTACATGCAAGTCGCGCTGGTCACCACGCTGGTGCTCGGCCTGACCGGGTTGCTCGACGACTACCTGCACGTGGTGCGCGGCCGCAAGTCCGGGTTGCAGGGCCGGTACAAGCTGGCGGCGCAGTACGGCATCGGACTGCTGGTGGGGTACATCCTGTTCGCCTCGCCGTGGTCGCCGTATCCCCCGGACGTCGCCACCACCACCAACCTGCCGTTCATCAAATGGCAGAAGGGCGTCATCGACCTCGGCATCTTCTACATCATCTTCGCCTCCACGGTGATCGCCGGCACGTCGAACGCGGTCAACCTCGCCGACGGGCTCGATGGGCTGGCCGCCGGACTCGTCGCCTTCGCCGGCATGGCGCTGGGCGCGATGAGCTATCTCAGCGGCAACCTGAAGTTCGCCGGCTATCTCAACATTCCCTACCTGCCCGGCGCCGGGGAACTCACGATCTTTGCCGGCACGTTGGTCGGCGCGTCGCTCGGCTTCCTCTGGTACAACTGTGCGAAGGCGGAAGTGTTCATGGGCGACGTCGGATCGCTGGCGCTGGGCGGCGCGCTGGGCGTCATGGCGGTGCTGATCAAGCGCGAGATGTTGCTCGCCATCGTCGGCGGCGTGTTCGTCGCCGAGGCCCTCAGCGTGATGATCCAGGTGGGGTTCTTCAAGATGACCGGACGGCGCGTGTTCCGCATGGCGCCGCTGCATCACCATTTCGAGGAAGGCGGCTGGCCGGAGACCAAGGTCGTCGTCCGGTTCTGGATCGTCGGCGCGCTGCTGGCCCTGGTGAGCCTCAGCACGTTCAAGCTGCAGTAGGGGAGTGTGTCGATGGCGGTGACGGAGCCCTTCTTCCACGGGGCGACAGCGGTGGTGGTGGGCATGGCGCGCAGTGGCGTCGCGGCGGCGGCGTTGTTGTCGCGCCATGCCTCCACCGTCCGCGTCACCGACCAGCGTCCGCGCGAGGCGGTGGCGGAGGCTGCCGCCGCGTGCGAGGCCGCCGGCGCCAGCGTCACCTGCGGCGGACATCCCGACACGCTGCTCGAGGGCGCCACGCTCGTCGTCGTGTCACCGGGTGTGCCGGCGGATCTGCCGTTTCTCGCCGCCGCGCGCGCGCGCGACATTCCGGTCGTGAGCGAGATCGAGATCGCCGCCGCGGTGTGCCCGTGCCCGATCGTCGCCGTCACCGGCACCAACGGCAAGACCACCACCACCGAGCTGATCGGGCACCTGTTTCGCGTCGCGGGGTTCGCGACGGTGGTGGGCGGCAACGTCGGGCGCGCCTTCGCGCAGGAAGTCGAGCACGCTGTGCCCGGCGGGATCGCGGTGATCGAGGTGAGCAGCTTTCAGCTGGAGACCTGCGACGCGTTTCATCCCGCGGTCAGCGTGCTGCTGAACATCACGCCCGATCACCTGGACCGCCACCACACGCTGCAGGCCTACACCGACGCCAAGGCGCGCGTCTTCCGCCGCCAGACGTTTCAGGATCACGCGGTGCTCAACGCCGCAGACGCGCGGGTCGTCGCGCTGGCGCCGCGGGTGCCGGCGCCGGTTCTCGCCTTCAGCGTCGACGAACTCGACGGCGACGGCGCCTTCGTCCGCGGCGGCTCCCTGTGGTATCGCTTCGAGGGCACCGAATGCGCGGTGCTGCCCGCCGACCAGTTACAGATCCGCGGCCCGCACAACATCGAGAACGCGCTCGCGGCGATCGCCGCCACGCTGCATTTCGGCGTGCCGCGCGAGGCGCTCGCCGAGGGCCTGCGCAGCTTCGCGCCGTTGCCCCACCGGCTCGAGCCGGTGGGCATCGTGTCCGGTGTGCCGTTCGTCAACGACAGCAAGGCGACCAACGTCGACGCGATGGAGAAGGCGCTGCAGTCCTTCGACCGCCCGGTGATCCTGATCGCCGGCGGCCGTGACAAGGAAGGCGACTTCGCCCGCGTCGCCGGGCTCGCGGGCGAGAAGGTGAGCACCGTGCTGCTGCTGGGCGAAGCCGCGTCCACCATTCGCGCGGCGTGGGGCGAGGTCGCAAGCATCGAGGTCGCCACGCTCGAGGAAGCGGTGCGCACCGCCTTCGCGATGGCCGAGAAGGGCGAGCCGGTGGTGCTGGCGCCGGGCTGCGCCAGCTTCGACATGTTCCGCGACTACGAGGATCGCGGCGCGCAGTTCCGCGCCGCCGTGCAGCGGCTGGCCGACGAGATCGCCACCGGCAAGCCCGCAGGAGGAGGACGATGAGCGCCGTGGGGCACGTGGCCGGGTGGCGGGGATCGCAGCGGCGGACCCGCCGGTTCGCCTGGCCCTTCCAGACGAGCGGCGCGCGCGAGGGGCGCCCGGGCTGGACGCACACCACGCCCCCGTCGGTGCGCAGCGAACCCGGCGCGATCCGTCGCGCCGACGGCATGCTGTTCGTCCTCGCCGCCACGCTGGTCGGGGTCGGACTGCTTGCCGTGTACTCGGCCAGCGCGATCATCGCCAGCACCGAGAACATGAGCAGCATGGACTACCTGATCCGGCAGGCGCAGCGCGCCGGCATCGGCTTCGCGGTGCTGCTGGTGGGCGCGCGCATCGACTACCACGTCTACCAGCGCCGGTGGAAGGAGATCTTCGGCGTGGGCATCACGCTGCTGGTCGGCGTCATCGTGGCCGGCCACGCGGCCAAGGGGGCGCAGCGCTGGTTCCTCGGCTTCCAGCCGGTGGAGGTCGCGCGCATCGCCACCTACATCGCACTGGCGGTGTTGCTCGCCCGCACGACCGCGGCGCAGATGCGCTCCTTCCTGCGTGGCGTCGTCCTGCCGCTGGCCGTGGTCGCGCCGGTGGCGCTGCTGGTGCTCAAGCAGCCCAACCTGGGGAGCACGCTGGCGCTGTGCAGCGTCACCATCATCCTGTTGGTGGTGGCGGGCGCGCAGTGGAAGCACCTGTTGATGGTCGGCGGGGCCGCGGCCGCGCTGGCGCTGGGGATGGTGCTCACCCATCCCTACATGATGGCGCGCGTGCAGACTTTCCTGCACCCAGGCGCCGACATCCGCGGCGATGGCTGGCAGGTGCAACAGTCGCTGATCGCCTTCGGCAGCGGCGGCATCTTCGGGCGCGGCTTCGGCGCGTCGCTGCAGAAACTCTACTTCCTGCCGGAGCCGCACACCGACTTCATCCTCGCCATCGTCGGCGAGGAATGCGGCCTGTGGGGCCCGCTCGTGATCCTCGGCCTGCTCGGCGCGCTGGTGCTGCGCGGCGTGCGCACCGCGCGGCTCGCCCACGACGCCTTCGGCTCCTACCTCGCGCTGGCGCTGGCGTCGGGGCTGGCGGTGTACACGCTGCTGAACACGGCCGTCGTCACACGGCTGATCC
>JBKJUD010000443.1:0-3990 GCA_046590735.1 Candidatus Eiseniibacteriota bacterium
TGTGGCACCCAGACGACCAGCAGCGCCCGCGCCCCACCTTGCATCCCCACGCGCCAATTGCCGGGGCAGAGTTCCAGGTTGGTGCGGCTCGAAGCGTTGCTGTACAATCAGCAGGGAAAACTGGTCCAGCGTGGCAACTGGTCGATCATGGTCCTGTGGGCCGACGGTCGACACGCCCTCGCGGGACGGCTCGCTCCCGAGGCGACATTTCCTGGTGGCACCCCCCCCGCGCGGCGGACATCCCGCACGCGTGTCAAGCGCGGAGACACTTCGTGATCGGGTCCGGCGACAACATGCAGCATCCTTCACCGGACCTCCCCTGCTCCAGCTGCCTGGGACACCATGGGCCCAGTGAATCGCATGTCAGCTCGGAGACCGTCCACGTCCCCGAGAGCGAGGCGCCCGCCTCCCTGGGCCACCACTCCACCCTCCCCTACCCACAGCCGGGCGGCCGGTATTTCGAGGGGTTCACCGTCGGCGACAGCTTCGAGACCGCGAGCCGCACCATCACCGAGGCCGACGTCGACACCTTCGCCACCCTGACCGGCGATCACAACCCCCTGCATGTCGACGGGGCGTTCGCCGCGCAATCGCGCTGGGGGGGACGCATCGCACACGGTCTGTGCACGCTGTCGATGGCGTCCGGGTTGTTCAGCAGCCTCGGGCTCATTGCGGGTACCGCCGAGGCGTTCCTCAGCATGGACACCCAGTTCCACGACGTGGTCCGCCCCGGCGACACGATTCGGGTGGTGACGCGGGTCCTGCGCAAGCGCGAGTTGCCGGGGCAGGAAGCCGGCGTAGTGGCTTTCGAGGCGCAGACCTACAACCAGCAGGGCCGCATGGTGCAGCGCGGCACTTGGTCGGCGATCATCCGCAAGAGTCCCGCCGCAAGCACGCCACCCGCCTAGGCCACCCGCCGCGGCTCACTCGTGCGAGAGCCGCCGCCGCGTGAAGGTCAGGATCGCGACCGTCAGCAGGATCACCGTCAGCGCCGCAAACCACGCGAGATCCCAGCTGATCTGCGCCAGCCCCGCGTTGTCGAGCATCACCAGGCGCAGCGCCCGCACCATGTGCGACCACGGCAGGAAGTCGCGCACCGTCATCTCGTGCCCGAGCAGGTGGAACGGTTTGCCGGTGTTGATCGGGAAGAACGCGCCGACATAGAAGCTCAGGCCCAGGCTGATGAACGTCGACATCGACGAGGCCTGGCGCTCGTTGCGGCTGAAGCTGGCGATGAGATACGCCGAGGCAAAGGTCGCGATCACTGTCAGCATCCCCAGCGCCACCGTCAGCAGCAGGCTGCCGTGCAGGTGGAATCCGAGCAGCGTCCCGACCCCCACCAGGAACAGCGTCTGCACCGCCGCCATCACGACCCACGGCAGCAGCCGCCCGAGGTTGTAGTCGAGCGCGCGCATGCGGGTGACGCGGAGGCGATCGAGCAGGCCATTGGCCTGGTCGCGCACCAGTTCGACGGCGATGCCCGTCTGGACGCCGAGCAGGCCGAAGATCAGCATGCCCGGCAGCATCCACTCGAACACGCTCCGGCGATGGCCGGGCACCGGCATCGCCTCGACGGAGATGTACTGCGCCGGCCGCTCCGGCAGCGCCACCGGCAGCGTGGCGCGCATGTTGGTCACCGCGCTGTCACGCACCTCGGACTCGAAGTGCGCGATCATGCCCTGCACCATCGTCGAGGCGATGCGCGCATCGGGATCGACGGAGGCGTAGAGGCGCACCTGCGCGGGCTTCGCATCGCGTGAGGGCATCCGCGTGCGGTGTCCGCTCGCGCCGGTGCCGCCGACCGAGAACTCGCGCCCGAGTTCCGCGCCGAGGCCGGCGATGTCGCGGCTGCTGATCGGCCCGCTGTGGCCCGCGGCGGCGAGGCGCTCCTGCGCGTAGTCGAATCCGCCCACCAGGCCGTGTTCGAGCACGTGTTCCATCATCGACGCGCCCATCGCCGCCGAGAATCCGGGCGGGAGGACCAGCGTCAGGTTCAGCGAGTCCGAGCCGGCCTGGTTGATCGCGCGCGCTTCCGGCAGGGTGTCGACGACGGAGAACACCGCGGTGCGCGTGGCCAGCGCGGCGGCCCCGCCCGCCTGCGGCCCGCGGGCCCGCGCGGTGGCGTAGGACGCAGCATCGAAGGCGATCGCGCCGGAGTCCGCGTAGACCATCGCCGCCAGCATCGCGCCGACATCGCGGCCGAAAGCGAGGGTATCGGTGCGGCCGTTGGCGGACACGGTGATCGGGATGTCCAGATTGACCAGGCCGATCGTGTAGGTGGACTGCTTGCCATCGCCGCCGCGGAAGGCGAGGCCGAACACCACCACAAACATCGCCGGGAACAGCAGCGTGAAGAACAGCGTCACGCGATCGCGCAGGATGCGGCGCAGCGAGAGGCGCGCCAGGGTCAGGACCTTCATTGGCCTTCCTCCCGCAGCGAGCGCCCGGTGAGTTGCAGGAAGACATCCTCGAGCGTGTTGGTGCGCAGCCGGATGTCCGAGGCGGTGACGCCGCTCTCGGCGAGCACGCGGAAGATGTGCTGCAGCTTCGCGGTCACGTCGAGCGCCTGCACGGTGAGGCGGGTGTCGACCATGTTGGCCGCCTTGACGCCGGGCAGCGAGCGCAGGGTGTCCAGCGCCGCCTCGGTCAGCGGGTGATCGAGCGCGACGTCGAGCATGTCGCCCTCGCCGATGGAGGCCTTGAGCGCCTGCGGCGTGTCGAGCACCAGCAGCGTGCCGCCGTCGACGACCGCGATGCGGTCGGACAGGTTGTCGGCTTCGTCCATGAAGTGGGTGGTCAACACCACCGTTTTGCCGTCGGCGCGCGCGAGGCTGCGGATGTAGTCCCACAGCAGCGCGCGCGACTGCGGGTCGAGGCCGGCGGTGGGCTCGTCGAGGATGACGATGTCGGGATCGTGAATCAGCGCGAGCGCGAGGTTCAGGCGGCGCTTCATGCCGCCGCTCAGCGTGCGGGCCAGCGCGCGCGACTTCTCGGTGAGCTGCAGATCGGCAAGCAAGCGCGCGGCGCGCTCCTTCACCGTGGCCGCCGGCACCTCGTACATCGCGCCGACGAGTTCCAGATGCTCCGCGCAGGTGAGGTCATCCCACAGCACCGGCTCCTGCGGACAGATGCCCATGCGCGCCTTCACGTCCTGGCGCCAGCCGCGGATCTCCTCGCCGAACACCTGCACCGCTCCCGAGGTGGGTGACACCATGCCCATCATCATGCGCATGGTGGTGGTCTTCCCGGCGCCGTTGGGCCCGAGCAGCCCGAACACCTCGCCGGGGACGATCGTGAACGACAAACCCTTCACCGCCTCGACGTCGGGCGGAAAACGCTTGTGCAGATCCTGCACCTCCATCGCGGAGGATGTCGTGCTCATGGGTCGGTTGTGTCCTGTGGGGTGGAGCATGCGCGGGCCGCGGTCGGCCGGCTGTCGAGGGCGGAATGCAGAATAGCAACGGGGGGTAGTGAGGGCGACGGGTAATCGATGGATGGTGGCGCCGGCAGGATGAGCGGGCGGCGAACGGCGGCGAACGGCGGCGAACGGGGCGGCGCGGGGCGGCGCCCGGCCCGCGGTCGCCTAGGGTCGCTTCCGATTGCGCCATTTCCGCAGGCGGCGGGCGGCTTCCTCCAGCGTCGCGAGCTTCTTGGCGTAGTGCAGCCGCACCAGGTGCCGGCCGCGCTCCGGGTCATGGAAGAAGCTCGAGCCGGGCACCGGGGTCACGCCGGCCTCAACGATCATGCGCCGGGCGAACGTGACATCGTCGGCCTGGGACAGCTTGCGGAAGTCGCACAGCAGATAGTAGGCGCCGCGCGGTGACGGCGCCTTGAGGCCGATGTCGGCGATGGCGTCGACCAGCAGCGTGCGGCGGGCGGCATACTCGCGGGCGATCTTCGCGTAATACGACGGCGGCGCGGCGACCGCGACCGCCGCCGCTTCCTGCAACGGCGCCGGCGCGCCGACGGTGAGGAAGTCGTGCACCTTGC
>JBKJUD010000461.1:0-3930 GCA_046590735.1 Candidatus Eiseniibacteriota bacterium
GTAGCCGAACAACGGCTTGCGCGAGAAGGTCGGCAAGACCTCGGACACGATGCCCATCGCGGGCAGGATGAGGATGTACACCTCGGGATGGCCGAACAGCCAGAACAGGTGCTGCCACAGCATCACCGAGCCACCGCCGTGGGGATCGAAGAAGTGCGTCCCGACCATGCGGTCGAACGTCAACTCGATCAGCGCCACGGTGATCACCGGGAACGCCGATACCACCAGGAACTGCACCACCAGGGTCATCCACACGAACACCGGCATGCGCATCATCGACATGCCGGGCGCGCGCATGTTGACGATGGTCACCAGGAAGTTGAACGCCGCGGCCAGCGAGCTGATCCCCAGCACCTGCAGGCCGAGCGCCCAGAAGTCCACACCGTGGCCGGGCGAGAACTGCTTGGCGGTGAGGTTGGCGTAGCCGAACCAGCCTTGGTCCGGCGCGCCGCCCAGGAAGAAACTCAGGTTGATGAAGATGCCACCGAACAGGAAAACCCAGTAGCTGAAGGCGTTCAGCCGCGGGAACGCGACGTCGCGCGCGCCGATCATCAGCGGCACCAGGAAGTTGAAGAAGCTCGCCGACAGCGGCATGATCGCGAGGAAGATCATGGTCGTCGCGTGCATCGTGAACATCTGGTTGAACGTATCGGCTGAGACCAGGTTGTTGTCCGGCCGGATCAGCTGCGTGCGGATCACCAGCGCTTCCAAGCCGCCCACCAGGAAGAAGAAGAAGGCGGTGAAGAAATACATCAGTCCGATGCGCTTGTGGTCCACCGTGGTGATCCAGCCCCAGGGGCCGGCCGGAGTGGGCACGGCGTAATGGACGTGGGGCTGCGCGGCGGCCGTGGCGGCGGGGGCGGCCATCAGCGAGCCCTCCTTCCGTTAGGGACGAGGTGGCGGGTGGCGCGGGTCATTTCAGGCTCTCCATGTACGCCACCAGCCCGCGGATCTGGTCGTCGGACAGGCCGAGCACGGGCATCAGCGAGCCGGGCTTCTCGTGCGGCGGGTTCTTCAGCCACTTGGCGACGTTCTCCGGCGTGTTCTCCATGATGCCGCCGGCGATGGTGGTGCGGCTGCCGACATGCGTCAGGTTGGGGCCGAGCACGCCGGCCGACACGCCCTTGATGGCGTGGCAGCCCACGCAGGCGCTGCTGGCGAAGGTCTTGGCGCCCGCGGCGACATCGGGCGTGATCTTCGCGCTATCGGGCATCGCCTGTTGCGCGGCCACCCACGCCTGAAAGTCGGCGGGCGTGTCGACGAAGGCCCGCATGCGCATGTTGGCGTGGGAGGTGCCGCAGAACTCGGCGCACTGGCCGCGGAACAGCCCGGTCACCTCCGGTGTCCACCAGATCTTGTTGGGATGGCCGGGGATCAAGTCGCGCTTGCCCCCGAAACCGGGGAACCAGAAGCTGTGGATCACGTCGGCGCTGTGCAGCTCGAAGTTGACGGTCTGGCCGACCGGCAGGTGGATCTCGTTGGCGGTGGTGATCCCGAGCGTCGGATACTGGAACTCCCACCACCACTGGTGCCCCACCACCTTGACCTGGAGCGCGCTCGCCACCGCCGGCGCCTGCGAGCGGAAGATGGTCCTGACCGTGGGCACCGCGATGAAGCCCAATATCACCGCGGGGAGAATCGTCCAGCCCAACTCGAGCATCGTGTGCCCGTGCATGTCCTGCTGTGCGACGTGGCCCGGCCGGGCGCGAAAGCGGATGATCGTGACCAGCATGCCAATCGCCACCACCGCGAAGATCCCCGCCTCCCAGTAGGCGATGGTCTTGTACGCAGAGTCGATCCACCGCCCGAACTCCGTCGTGGGCACGAGGGTCGTCTGCGGATATTTCTCGAACCCCGGGGGGATTTCGCCCTTGGCGAGCGCCAAGGGGAGCCGCCCGAATTGGAGCAGGAGCGCTGCGGCGCTCGCGAGGGTCACGCGTCGACTGAGGGACATGGCTCTCCGTCTGGCATCACGCGGTGCGACAACTGGGCTGCGGGCCGAACGGCACCTGCAGCGCGCCACCGTCAGTGGATCACAGGAGAACGCCCGCAACATGCGAGCGGCTCGCGCGGTGCGATGAGGGGCGGACCCCCGAAGAATGGGTCGGTCAGAACGGGCGGCACAATAGCACAGCGGCTGGGGCCGAGGCATGAAAAAGTGCCGTCCGCCGGCGGCCCGCGGCGCGGCACTTGGACCCGCCGCCCGCGTGCCGTCGCGAGCTGGCTACTCCTGCGACCAGAGACGGTTCATCCCGCGCATCGCGCCGGGGTGTCGCGAGCGCAGAAACAGGAACATGCCGGCCGCGGCCATCAGGTTGCCGGTGGCGATGCTCCACATGCTGAGCGGACCTACCAACCGCAGGCCCAGCGCGAAGTTCAACGCGAAGAAACCGAACTCGAACGCCGCGAAGCCGACCAGCATGACGAAGCCGAGGATCGGGTAGTACTCGAATTGCGCCCAGAGGTAGGCGGCGACAATCCCGGCGAGCACGAAGGCCGCGAGGTGGATGCCGGTATACACCGCGACGGTTTGCGGCACCACGCCGGCCATGCTCTCCATCGCCGCCGGCCCATGCAGTACCAGCGTGCCCAGCAGCGCCGGGGTGAAGAACGGCTGGCCGCGCATCACGTCGAGGATCAGGAACCAACTCGCCAGCAGGACGGCGCCGATCACCCCGACGAAGATGCCGTCTTCCACGACGGACACGAGGGTGATCGGCCGCGGCACGGAATCGGCGGGGGTGCGCGAAGCGGGCATGCGAGTACCTCCATGTGCGGTAGGCCGCTCCCGGGACGAGGCGGCGATTCACACCACGCAGCCGGGGCGTGGGGCGAAGGTAGCACGGAGGTCCATGGAGTGCACGGGGAAATCGGCAGCGTTCCCGGGGCCGTGCCGCGTCGCCGTGCAGATCGCCCGCTGCACGCAGTGCACGCCGTGCGCGATGCACGACGGGCGGGCGCGCATGCCCCGGACAACCTGCGCATCTGACGCCCCACCGGTACTTCCGAGTACCCCGCACCGTGGGGGGCGCGGCACAGCGCATGCAAGTGACCGCGCCGATACCCCACGTCGCATCTGGCGGGCTGCCCCCGCCCCAGATGGCGGCCAAGAGCGTGCAAGGATCCACGATCATGACTCGATCGACCCCGTCGCGCGCGTCGGTGAGTGTGGCCCATGGAGGTTCCACCCTCATCTCGTTCCTGCTTGCTCACGCACGCGCCGCGCGCCTCCTGCCGTAGCCGTGCCAGCGGATGCGCCGGTACTCGGCTCGCGCCGCGCGGTGCATCGGTGATGAAACTCGCACCAGTCGACCGCATTCGCACGCGTTGCGATCTCCGGCAACGCGATACGTGAAGGGAGTAGCCATGACGTCTCACCACGCCGCGTCCACCCGTGCCGCCCTGACAGTGGGCCTGCTGATGGTCGGCCTGCTCGCGCTGCTGGGAGGCTGCAGGATGACCGAGACGACGGTGGGGCCGGCCGCGCGCCCGGCCCCGCCGCGCCTTGGGACCGATTTCCTGGAGACCCGCAACGATTCGACGAAGACGCAGACGGATACGCTCAGCCTCGCCAAGTACGACCAGCAGCTGAGCGCCGACTCGATGAAAACGTCCACGGTGGTGATCTCTGCCCTCACCGGCGGTTCCATCAACCTGGACACCGCGGTGCTGGAAGTTCCCGCCGGCGCGCTGCCCGTGGACACGCCGGTGTCGCTCTCGATGAGCAGCGGCACCTACGTCGAGTATCAGGTCGAGCCCACCGGCCTGCGCTTCCTGCAGCCCGTGATCCTGACGATCAAGTACGACCGCACCACCGCGTCCAAGGACGACGGCAAGTCCGAGCTGGTGGTGGCGTGGTTCGACCCGTCGAACTCGCGCTGGAGGGATCGGCGGTGCCGCCCATGCTCACCCAGCGCGAGTTCGACGGGT
>JBKJUD010000062.1:0-16521 GCA_046590735.1 Candidatus Eiseniibacteriota bacterium
CGCTCGAGTGCCACGCCGGCGTCGAGGCGGAGTGCGACGCGGCGGTCGCCTGGGTCGCGCACGAAGTGGACACGCACGGCACGCCGGTGAACCGTCTTGCCGTCTTGCTCCCCTCGCTCGACCCGGTGGCGGCGATCCTCGTGCAGCGCCTGGCCGAACTGCCGTGGGACGCAGGCGAGGCGCCGGTGTACGTGGCCGGCGGACTGCCGCTGACATCGCACCCGACCGGCGCGCGACTCGCCGCCGCGGTGCGCGCGCTCGACGACGCGCGCACGGACGACGTGCACCGCGCGTTGCAGACGGCCGCGGACGGCGCCAGTCTGGCCGCCGCCTGGGACGCGGTGCGCACTTGGTGGAGGCACGCCGAAGGCGACAGCGAGGAGGCGCGGTTGGCGTTCAGATTCGCCGCGGCGCTGGTCGATCCGCTACTCGCCGATTCCGGGTTCGCCACGCAGGACGGGGGCGCCGCCACGCGCCTGCTCGCCGATGCGGTGGCGGCGGCGCGCTGGCCGCACGGCGGCTTCGGCGCGGGGATCTACGTCGGCACGCTGGAAAGCGCGGTGGGGCTCGACTTCGACGCGGTGCGCGTGATCGGCCTGTCCGAAGGCGCGGTGCCACCGACGCCGCGCGAACATCCGCTCCTGCCCGATGCCCTGCGCCGCACGTTGACGGCGGCGCTGCCCCTCTCGCTCGATGCCTGCGTCACGCGCGTGCTCGCGCTCGAGCGCGCGGTGCGCGCCGCGACGTACCGCGTGGCGCTCTCGGCGCCGCTCACTGGGGCCGATCGCGGTCGGCGCGCACCCGCCACCGTGTTCGTCGACGCCGCCACCGCGGTGCGCCGGACGCTGGCCGATGGCACCGCACCGCGCATCGCCGACAGCGCGGTGCTCGAGGCGGCGTGGTTCGCGGCGACGCGCACCGATACCCTCGACGTCCCGACGCGGCGCGCCCGCGCGCTCGACAGCGCCGCCCACGGCGCGTCGCCGGAGGCCTGGCTGACCGGCGACGCGTGGGACGCCGCGCGTGCGCAGACGCTGGCGCGCGAAGGCGAGCCGCTGGTCACCATTCCCATGCTGCCGGCGGCGGCGCTCGCCGGGCTCACCGGGGCGCGTGCGCTCTCGGCCACCGCGGCGCAGGCGTTGCTGGGGTGTCCGCGCGCATTCCTGTTCGAGCGCGTCCTCGGCTGGCGCAGGCCGGACGAGGCGCTCTCGCCCTACGCGCTCTCCCCGATGGAATATGGCTCGCTGCTGCACGACGTGCTGCAGCGCTTCGGCGACGCGCACGGCACGGCCTTTGGCGAACGCCACGACAGCCTCCAGGCCTGGACGGAGCGCGGGCTGGCGCTGGCGCGCGAGGTCATGCAGGCGTTTCTGCGCACCCGCGCCCTGGCCGGCGCGTCGGTGCGCACCGCGCTCGAGAACAGGCTCCTCACCGACATCACGCTGCTCCTGCGCTACGACTGGAATCACGGCGTCCCCCGGCGGTACGTCGGCGCGGAGATCGAATTCGGCGCGCCCGTTCCCCTGCAGTTGGGGGCCGCGGCGGGCAGCCTGTTCGTCCACGGCCGCATCGATCGCCTCGATGTCGACGGGGACGCGTCGTACCTCCGCGACTTCAAGTCCGGCCGTGCCCGCCCGCGGGACGATGCGGACTACGATCCGCTCTACGACATGCAACTCGGGTTGTACCTGCTGGTGCTCGAGCGGATGGCGGACACCTGGGGCGTGCCGGCGCTGGCGCGCGCCGCGTTCGCCTACCCGGGTCACGGCAGCGACCAGGAGCGCGCGTTCCACACCGACGCCGCGCCGCTCGCGCGCGCCACCGAGGGATGGCTCGCCGCCGGCGCCGCACTGCTGACCGCGCGCGCGTTTCCCCAGACGCCCGAACCCGAGACGTGCGAACGCTGCGCCTTCCGCCGCGTCTGCGGCGACGAGGCGCCGGTGCGCGCGCGCGCCGCATTCGCGCACGCGGGTGGCGGCGCGCTCGACGGCTTCACCGCGCTGTGGCTCGCGGACGACGCCGACGCGGAGGGCGACGCGTGAGCCCCCGCCCGCCCGCCCCGGACGACGCCGCGCGCCAGCGCGTGATCGCCGAGCGCACCCGCAACGTCCTGCTCGACGCCGGAGCCGGCGGCGGCAAGACCAGCCTGCTGGTCGATCGCCTGCTCGACCTCGTCGCCCCCGCCGACCCCGCGCGTGGCGCCCTGTCGATGGAGCGCATCGCCGCCGTCACCTTCACGCGGCGCGCCGCGGGCGAACTCTCGACACGCGTGCGCCAGTCCCTGCTGGCGCTGCTCGCCGGCGAGGCGCCGGGAAGCCCGCGCGCCGCGCGTGCGCGCGAGGCGCTGACCGCGCTCGACGGCGCGGCGATCGGCACCATCCACTCGGTCGCCGACCGGCTGCTGCGGCACTATCCGCTCGAGGCGGGCCTGAGCCCGTCGTTCGAGTTGCATGAGGACATCGGCACGCTCGCGCACGAGACCTTCGCCCTCCTGCACGATGCCTGCGAGGCCGGCTCGCTCCGCGAGGCGCTGGGCGACGGCGGCGCACGTGTTGACGATGACACACTCCGCGAGGTGGAGGCCACCTTCCGCGCCGCCTTCGAGGCCGGCCTCTCGCCCGTCGCCGCCGATCGCACGCGCGTCTACACGGAATCCGGCCTGCCCGACCTGCTCGCGGTGTGGGTCGAACAGCGCGACCGCGACCCGCAGCCGCCTCCCGTCCCCGCGTTCCCGCGCGCCGAGTTCGCCGCGTTGTGCGGACAGTTTCAGCGCGGCGCCCGTGCACTGGAGGGCAACTCCGCCGGCGTGCGCTGGTTCCACCGCATGGCGGACTTCCTCGACCAGGTCGGCCCCGATGCCGATCCCGTCACGCTCTACGCGCGCCTGGCGCGGGCGCTGGGCAAGCCGCCGGACTTCCGCAAGGGCCGCCACTTCGAGGGCGACCGCGATGCGTGGGAGTTCTTCAAGCTGTACACCGGCGACACACGCCGCAAGGACGAGCCCTCGCTGCGCGACCGGCTGATGGCGCCGCTGGAGCGAGAGATGGCGATCCGCCTGGCGCGGGCGCGGCCGGTGGTCCTGGCGCTGTACGAGCAGGTGAAGGCGCGCCACCGCGCCGCCGACCAGGTGGACCTGCTGGTCAAGCTGCGCGACGTGCTGCGCGATCATCTCGGGGCGCGCCGAGCCATGCAGGAGCAGTACGACCACATCTTCGTCGACGAATTCCAGGACACCGATCCGCTGCAGGCGGAGATCCTGCTCTACCTGTGCGAGGACGGCGCGCGCGCGACCGACTGGACAAAGGTCGTGGTCGCCCCCGGCCGGCTGACATTGGTGGGCGATCCGCAGCAGTCCATCTATCGCTTCCGCCGCGCCGACCTGCGCGTCTACGAAATGGTGCGCGAGATCCTGCAGCGCGGCGGCTGCCTGCGCGAGACGCTGACCGCCAACTTCCGCAGCGACGCGTCGCTCATCGACTGGTGCAACGCGCGCTTCGCGGCGGTGTTCGCCTCGGAGCACGGCGGCGGCATCGTGCACGCAGCGATGCAACCGGGCCGCCCTCCCCGCGACGATCGCGGTCCCCGCGTGCGCGCGCTCACGCTCCAGGCGATCCCGAAGGAGAGGGCCGACCCGGCACGCGCACGCGAGGCGACAGCGATCGCGGCGTACCTGTGCGATCTCGTGGAGGGCGGCGCCTGCGTGGTGCCCGAGGCGCACGGCGGCGCGCCACGGCCGCTGCGCTACGGCGACATCGCGGTGCTGGCGGTGACCACCACGAAGTTGCGCCTGCTGCTCGACGCGTTCGACGCCGCCGGCGTGCCGTCGACGGTCAGCGGCGGCACGCTGTTCACCGGCGACCCGCTGCACCGCCGCCTGGTGCTGGCGGTGTGCGCGCTGGCGGATCCGCAGGACGGCCCGGCGTTCGCGTCGCTGGCGCAGGCGCCGTTCACCGCGGTGCCGCTCGCCGAGTGGGCCACGCTGCGGACCGGCGGCGAGGCGCCGCACGCGGCGGAGGCGCGCGAGCGCTTCGAGCGGCTGCGCGCCGCCGCGCGCACGCAGCCGGTGGGCGCGACACTGCGGACGTTGCTCGAGGACACCGCGCTCGAGCGCGTGGTGGCGCGCGAGCCCAACGGACGCGTGCGGCTGGCGCGCCTGCGCGACTTCGCGTTGGAACTCGAGACGCGCGCGCTCTCGGAAGGCTTCGACCTCGCCGCGCTCGCCGCCGACGTCCGGGACTGGGTCGACGACCCGCCGCCGATCACCCCCGCGCCGCTCTCCGACGCCAACGCCGTCCAGGTGCTGTCGATCCACCAGGCCAAGGGACTCGAGTGGCCGGTGGTGGTGCTCTGGGACAGCCGGCACAAGATCGACGAGACTCCGCGCCGCACGCCCTGGGCGGTGACCCATGACGACCGTGCGTGGGCCCTCTCGGTGGGGCCGCTCAAGTGGGAGGAACCGGAAGGCGGGGCGATCATGGGCTACGAGAAGGCACAGGATCACGCCGAGCGCCGGCGATTGCTCTACGTCGCGACGACGCGGGCGCGCGAGTGGTTGATCGTGCCGCGCATCGGCGCCGAGTCCGATGTCGGCTACATCACCAACTTCCTGCTGCACGAATCGCCACCCGGCTCGGTCGAAGATGTGGCGGCGCCGGCCGCCGGGAGTCTGCCGTCGCCCGTCGTCCGCGCGGGTGGGCGCGACGACGGGTGGGAGGCACGGCGCGCGGCGTGGGCTGCGTGCGCGGCGCGCGAGGCGGCGCCGCGGTTGGCGCCACGCGCCGTCGGCGTCGCCGCCGCGGACGGCGTGGCGGAGGCGACCGGACATCGTCACGGCGCAATGTTCGGCACCGTCGTCCACCGCGCGCTCGGCCTGCTGCTGTCGCGCGCCGAGACGGACGCGGCGCAAGCTGTCGCGCGCGTGGCACTCGGCAGCGGACTCGACGACGCCTTGCGGGCCATCGCCGTGTCCGACGTCGTGCGCGCGATGGCGACGCTCCACGAGGCAGGCTACACCGCGCTCGCCGCCGATCATCTGCGCCTCGAGTACGCGCTCGGCGGCTCCAGCGCGGATGGCGCGCACCTCCTGCACGGCTTCGCCGACCTCGTCGCGGTCACCGCGTCGTCCGTGGACGTCCTCGACTTCAAGACCGATGCGCCCCCGTCCGCGGGAGACGGGACGATCGCCAGCGCCTATCCCGCCTACATGGCGCAGGTGGGAACCTACGCGAAGCTGCTGCAGGCCAGCGGGGTGACGGGTCTGCTCCCGATCCGCGCCGGCTTGCTGTTCAGCGCCGACGGCAGCCTGCACTGGACGGCCTGACGCGCCCCTAGGCGGGAGGATTCCAGGCTCGCGCCGACATGCGTGCCTCGCCATCGTGGGCCGGCGCGGAGCGGGGCGCCTGGACGCGGCGCCGCGCCGCGCCCCCTCCGGCAAAGCCGCCAAGCACCTGCACGCCGCAGGCGGCGAGGAAGAGAATCCGGAAAGGCATCGGGGCGGAGATCAGCGCGGTGAGCGTGAAGGCGGCGGCGGCGCCTCCCACCAAAAGTCCGTGCAATTCGTGGCGATCGCGGATCGAGCGCCCGACGCAATAGCCCGCTAGGTAGGTCGCGCAGGCGCCCAAGGTCGGCGCGAGGGCCGCGGAGAGCCGCTCCGGCGTGAGTCCCGGCGACACCTGTGCGGCGAACTGCGCGGCCGAATGCGACCAGAGCCACGCGATGCCGCGCATGCCGCCCAAGGTCGCCAGTTCGGCGAGCGCGGCGGCCGCGACGACGCGCCGGATGTGCACCCGCTCTCGCCCGCGCGGCGGCAGCTCGGTGCCGGGAAACGGGATGATTCGTGCCACAGCCTCTCCTCCGGCGTGGGGTACACCAGTGATATCGCCCGTGGGTGGCCGCAAGCGTGACGGGGGATCAGCGCGGGAACGTCAAACGGGGCGTCCACGCCGGGGCCAGCACTCCAGCATCAACTGTGGCGAATCGAGCGCCCAATGGCAAGCCGCGATCGTGCGCCCCGTCCAGCCCGGGGGCGGAGGATTCCGGCGGCACGGGCCTGCCGTCCACCGCGCGAGTGGTATAGGCTTCCTGGGCAACCCCATCCCCACGCACGAGGAGGTCCATGCCGGACAAGCAGGCGGTAACCGTAATTCCGGGCGACGGCATCGGCCCCGAGGTGGTGGGCGCGGCCCAGCGCATCCTCGAGGCGCGTGGCGTCCCGATCGCGTGGGAGGAGTGCCACGCCGGCTCTCGGGTCTTCCGTCAAGGCATCGCCTCCGGTGTCCCGCAGGACACATTGGAATCGATCCGCCGCACGCGCATCGCCTTGAAAGGCCCGCTGGAGACACCGGTGGGATTCGGCGAGAAGTCCGCGAACGTCACGCTGCGAAAATTGTTCGAAACCTTCGGGAACATCCGCCCGGTGCGCGAGTTGCCGGGCGTGCCCACGCCCTTCGCGGGCCGCGGCATCGACCTGGTGATCGTGCGCGAAAACGTCGAGGACCTGTACGCCGGCATCGAGTACATGCAGACGCCCGGCGTGGCCGAATGCCTGAAGGTCATTTCGCGCAAGGGCTGCGAGAAGATCGTGCGCCTCGCCTTCGAGTTCGCCCGCGCCGAGGGCCGCACCCGCGTGCACTGCGCGACCAAGGCCAACATCATGAAGAAGACCGAAGGCCTGCTCAAGCGCACCTTCGAGGACATCGCGCCCGAGTATCCCGGCATCGAGACCTCGCACATCATCGTCGACAACTGCGCACATCAGCTGGTGCGGTTCCCGCAGGAATTTGACGTCATCGTCACCACCAACATGAACGGCGACATCCTCTCCGACCTGACCTCCGGCCTGATCGGCGGGCTGGGCTTCGCGCCCAGCGCGAACCTTGGCGCCGACATCGCGCTGTTCGAGGCGGTGCACGGCTCGGCCCCGGCGCTCGCCGGGCGCGACGCGGCGAATCCCACCGCGTTGATCTTCAGCGCGACGATGATGCTGCGCTACCTCGGGTTCTTCGAGGAGGCGCTCGACATCGAGCACGCGCTGCTGTTCACGCTGGAGTCGGGCCTGCGCACCGGCGACGTGATCGGCACGGTGGGCAGCATCGGCACCCGCGCCTACACGGACGCGATCATCAACAATCTGGGCCGGCGCGCCTCGAGCTGGCGCGTGCGCGAGTACCGGCCGATCGCCGTGCCCCGCCTGCCGTCCACGCCGGACTACGTCACCGCCACCTCGCGGCGCATCGCAGGGGTGGACGTATTCCTGGAATCGGCGTTGCTGCCCGAGCCATTCGGCCGCAGCTGCGTGGCGCTGGCCGAGGGCACGCCGTTCGCGCTGGAGATGGTGGCGAGCCGTGGCACGCAGGTGTATCCCTCAACCGGCTCATCGACCGACACCGTCGACGCCTACTACGCGCGGTTCCGCCTGCGCGACGCCGACGGCGACATGACCGACGCGCAGCTCCTCGACCTGCTCGCGCGCGTCGGCGCGGCGCATCGCTGGACGCATCTCGAGAAACTCAATGTGTTCGACGGCGTCGACGGATTCACGAAAGCGCAGGGACAGGACTAGCGTCGCGCCGGCGCACGAGGAAGTAGAGCACCGGCACGGCGACGCGCGAGAGCACCGTGGCCGCCAATTCGCCGCCGATCAACGAGACCGCGAGACCCTGGAAGATCGGGTCGAAGAGTATGACGCCACCACCCACTGCGACCGCCGCGGCGGTCAGCACCATCGGCCGGAACCGCACCGCGCCGGCATCGATCACCGCGGCGGCGAGCGCGAGACCTTGCGCGCGCCGCAGCTCGATGAAGTCGACCAGTATGATCGAGTTGCGCACCGTGATGCCGGCGCCGGCGATGAAGCCGATCATCGAGGTCGCGGTGAAGTAGGCGCCGAGGGCGGCGTGCAGCGGCAGGATGCCGGCGAGGCTGAGCGGGATCGGCAGCATGATCACCAGCGGCGTGGTGAAGGACTTGAACCAGCCGACGGCGAGCACGTAGATCAGCAGCAACACCACGGCGAACGCGGCGCCCATGTCGCGGAACACCTCGTAGGTGATCTGCCACTCGCCGTCCCATTTCAGCGAATAGCCTTCGTCCGACGCCGGGAGCACCGTGCTCACCTGGTGCACGGCGCGGCCATCCGGCCCGCGCAGCGCGGCGATGCGCGGGCGCAACGCGCCGATGGCGTACACCGGCGATTCCTCGCGACCGGCCACCTCGCCCAGCACATAGGTCACGCGGTGCATGTTCTTGTGGTAGATCTCGGCCGGCACGCTGTCCTCTCGCGCATCGGTCAGTTCCGAGAGGGGCGTGCCGGCGCCGGGTCCCAGGCGCAGGGCGTGCAGCGCGGATAGCGAGGCGCGGTCCGAGGGCGACAAGCGCAGTGTCACGGCCACCGTCTCGCCCTCGCGCTCGGCGCGCAGCACGGCGACATCGACGCCACTGAAGGCCGCCGCGAGGGTCGCGGTGACCTCCGCGGGCGCGACCCCGGCCAGCGCCGCGCGCTCGCGATCGACCGCCAGGAAGATCCGCGCCTGGCCGCGGGCTTCCAGCGTCTCGGTATCGACGACCCCCGGCGTGTGTTCGAACACGTCGAGGACCTGCGCCGCCAGCGCACGCTGGCCCGCCAGCGAGGGTCCGTAGATCTCCGCGACGAGGGTCGACAGAACCGGCGGACCGGGTGGCACCTCCACGACCTTTAGTCGCGCGCCGCGCCGCGCGGCCATCGGCCCCAGCAGCTCGCGCAGCCGCTTGGCGATCGCGTGACTCTGCGCGTGGCGGTCGCCGGCGTCGACGAGCCGCACCTGCACCTCCGCCAGCCGCGCGTCGGCGCGCAAATCGTAGTGACGCACCAGCCCGTTGAAAGTAACCGGTGCCCCGACGCCCGCGTAGATGTCGTAGCCCACCACCTCGGGCGCCTGCATCACGAGCTGCCCGGCCTCACGCGCCGCCGCCAGCGAGGTCTCGAGCGTGGCGCCCGGCGGCAGATCGAGCAGGATGCTCAGCTCGTTCTTGTTGTCGAAGGGCAGCATCTTGACCACCACCGCGCGCAGCGGGAACAGCGCCAGGGCGGCCACCAGCAACACGCCCATCGCGGCGAAGAACGTCATCCGCGCGCGCCGCTCGTGCAGCAGCCGGCCCATGAAGCGCCGGTACAGACGGTCGAGACGGCCTTCGGTCGGGGCCGCATGCGCGGCGCGGTGCGGACGCAGCAGGCGCCGCGCGGCCCACGGCGAGACGATGAACGCCACCAGCGCCGAGAACGCCATCGCCAGCGACGCGCCGATCGGGATCGGCTTCATGTACGGCCCCATCAGCCCGCCGACGAACGCCAGCGGCAGGATCGCCGCGATCACCGTGATGGTGGCGAGCACCGTGGGATTGCCCACCTCGTCGACCGCCTCCACCACCCGTTCGTCCAGCGGCCGCGCATCGGGCATGGCGACGTGGCGGGCGATGTTCTCGACGACCACGATCGCGTCGTCGACTAGGATGCCGATCGAGAAGATCAGCGCGAACAGCGTCACGCGGTTCAGCGTGTAGCCGAGGAAGCGATAGACGAACAGCGTCAGCGCGAGGGTGACCGGGATCGCCACCGCCACCACCAGCGCCTCGCGCCGGCCGAGCGCCAGCGCGATCAGCACGATGACCGACAGCGTCGCCAGCAGCAGATGGAACATCAGGTCATCGGATTTGTGCCGGGCGCTCGCGCCGTAGTCGCGCGAGGTGCCGACGACGATGTCACGGCCGAGCAGGGTTGGGCGCAGCTGCGCCACGCGGGCGTGCAGCGCGCCCACCAGTGCAGTGGCGTTGACGCCGGGACGCTTGGAGACGGCGAGCGCCACCGCAGGCTGTTCCCCGGCGCGGCCCGCGGCGTGGAAGACGTACCCGGAGCGCTCGCCGGGGCCGTCGGTGATCTCCGCCAGCTCGCCGAGGCGCAGCAGGCGTCCGGCGGTGGCGCGCACCGGCAACTCGCGCAGTTGCGCCGCGCTCACCAGCGACGCGTCGCTGCGGATGTCGGTCTCGGCGTCGCCGCCTGGCTGCGCGCCCACGGGGAGCATGCCGCCCTCGGCCCGTAGCGTCGCCTCGAGTGCTCCCCAGGTCAGTCCCGCCGCGGCGAGCGCCTCAGGGTGCGGGGTCACCGTCACCCGGCGCGGCTGCCCGCCGATCACCTGCGCGGTGGCGACGCCGGGCTCCTTGCGCAGTTCCTCCGCGAGTTCCACCCCGACGCGCCGCATGGCGCTGTCGTCCATGTCCGTCCGCGCGGGAGCGGTGAGCGTGAGCACGAGCACCGGCACATCGTCGATGGAACGGGGCGCGACGGACACCAGCCGCGCGCCCGGCGGCAGCGCCGCGTGCATCTGGTCGAGCCGTGCGCGGACGCGGGTCAGCGCCTGCTCCGGCGCCATGCCAACGGTGAACCGCGCGATGACCAGCGCACCGTCGTCGCGCGAGGTGGAGTAGAGGTACTCGAGACCTGGTATGTGCCACAGCGCGCGCTCGAGCGGCCCGGTCAGTTGCCGTTCGACTTGTCCCACCGGCGTGCCCGGCCACGACAACTGCAGGTTCACCAGCGGAACCTGGATCTGCGGCTCCTCCTCGCGCGGCAGGGTGAGCAGCGCCAGCGCCCCGAGCGCCACCGAGGCAATGACCAGCAGCGGCGTGATGCGCGAGTGCAGGAAGCTGCCGGCCAGCCGTCCCACCGGGCCGAGGGCGCGCCGCGTCCCCGTCATTGCAGGATGCGCACCGGGGCGCCATCCACCAAGCCGCGCGCGTCGGCGGCAATCGAATCGGCGGGACCGAGCCCGGAGAGGATTTCGCGCTCACCCCCGTCGCCGGCGCCGAGCCGCACCCATCGCAACCACGCATGCCCGTCGCGCAACACGAACACCCCGGTGAGTTCGCCGCGCGTGATAACGGCCGCTGCCGGCACCCGGGGCGCGCCGGTGGCGCCGGGGGTCCGGTCGGTGGCGAGGCGCACGCGGACGAACGCACCGGGTTGCGCGTCCCGCAGTGGCTCCGCGGCGAGGTACGCGACGCGCGAGCGGGTGGCGGGATCGACGGCTCCCTCGAGGCGCAGCAGTCGGGCGGGGCGCCACTCGCCATCCGGCCCCTGCAGCGACCACTGCGCCGCGGCCGCGCGCGCCGCGGCCGACTCCGGCACCGACACCACCACCTCGCCCGCGCCGGCCGAGCGGAACAGCAGCAGCGGCTGGCCGGGCTGGACGCTCGCGCCCCGGTCGACCACATGCCGCACGACCACGCCCTCGAACGGCGCGCGCAGGAGCAGACTCTGCACCGCCTCCTCGCGGACGGCCTCGGCGGCGCGCCACGCGGCCACGGCGGCCTGGAGTGCGTCGTGCGCCGTGTCCCGCTCGCGCTGGGTGACGGCGTGGGCGTTGAACAGCGTGTCCACGCGGGCGGCCTGCCGAGCGGCCACATCGCGCCGGACCCTCGCCGACGCCGCTGTGCTGCGCGCGGCCTGGGCCGCGGCCCCCGCTTCCGGTGCCGCGAACACCGCCAGTGGCGCTCCCGTTCGGACACGTGAGCCTGCGGCTGCCGGCAGCGCCGTGACCCGCCCGGCGACGCGGGCGGTCAGCGTGATTTCCTCGTCGGCCTTGAGACGGCCCCCGAGCACGATGACGGACGGTCCCCCCTGCGCGGCCGGCACCAGCAGGTGCACGGCGATCGCGGCCTGGCTCGAGGTCCCGACGCGGGGTTCCTGATCCTTTTTCCCGCATCCCCCCACGATCATCGAGATGACGAGCATCGGGAGACTTAGGCACAGCAGGCTAATTCTCATTCCATCTCCACGGGGAGGTGCTGGCGTGCCGCGGACCAGTCACAACGAGGCTCGGCCGGACAATGCGCCAGTGTCCCGTCTCCGTGCGTGCGCGTCCAGCTTGCACTTGTGACCGGGCGGCGCTCCTTCTAGGGTGGGGCATGCACTCTTGATCCACGGACCAGTAGCCGGAGGAACCATGCGCCCCATCGCCTGCTCCATCCTCGTGCTCGCCCTCGCCGCCGGCAGTGGCGGTTGCGCCGCCACTCTCAATCACCCGCACCACTCCCTCGTTGCCATCACCAGCAGCGACGGCGTCCAGCACATTGCGATCACCACCCACTCCTTCTGGTTCGAACCCGATCGCGTTGAGGTGAAGGCGGGCGTGCCGGTCGAACTCGAAGTGTCCAACGGCTCGGTGATGGTGCCGCACAATTTCTCCTGCGAGGCCCCTGACGCCGGCATCCGGGTCGACCAAGGTGTGGGCATGCTGCACGGCTCCGCGTCGGTGCGCTTCACGCCCACCACGCCCGGCACCTACGCCTTCTTCTGCGACAAGCACGGACACGCAGGCAAGGGGATGACCGGCCAGATCGTCGTCGTGCCGTAGGCGACGCGGTGACCGTGGGGCGGTTCGTGGAACCGGGGCGGCGCCGCCGCGGTCTGTGCTAACCACATGACAGATTCCAAGGCAGATGCGCTCGAGCGGGAGCTTGCCCAAGGCTCCGCCGCGTCCCGGCCCGCCGTTTACCTGCGGGCCCTGGGCCCGGGGCTGATCACCGGCGCCTCCGACGACGATCCCTCCGGCATCGTCACCTACGCGCAGACCGGCGCGCAGTTCGGCTTCACCCAGCTGTGGACCGCGCTGTTCACCTTCCCGCTGATGGCCGCCGTGCAGGAGATGTGTGCGCGCCTCGCGCTGCAGACCGGCGCCGGCCTCGCCGAGAACCTGCGCCGAAACTTTCCCCGCCCCGTGCTCTACCTGTGCGTGGCGCTGCTGGTGGTTGCCAACACCGTCAACATCGGTGCGGACCTCGGCGCGATGGCGGCGGCCGCGCGGCTGCTCGCGCCCGCCCCGCTGCTGGCCTGGCTGCTCGGATTCACCGTGCTGTCGGTCCTGCTGCAGGTGTTCGTCAACTACGCGCGCTATGCGAAGGTGCTGCGCTACCTGACGCTCTCGCTGGTGGCGTACATCGCGGTCGCCTTCATCGTGCAGACGCCGTGGCCGACGGCGCTCACGCATACGATCGTGCCGACGCTGAGGCTCGACCACGCCTTCGTGATGAACCTCGTGGCGTTGCTCGGGACCACCATCTCGCCGTATCTCTTCTTCTGGCAGGCTGCGACCGAGGTCGAGGACGAAATCGAGGAAGGCAAGCGCACCCGCGTGGCGCGGCAGGGCGTGAGCCGCGTGGAGTTGAAGTGGATGCGGCTCGACGTTCTGGCCGGCATGTTCCTCTCGAACGCGGTGATGTACTTCATCATCCTGACCGCCGCGGTGACCCTGCACGCGCAGGGCGTGACGACGATCGAGAGCGCCACGCAAGCCGCGGAGGCGCTGCGTCCGGTGGCCGGCTCCTTCGCCGAGGTGCTCTTCGCGCTCGGTGTGATCGGTACCGGATTGCTGGCCGTGCCGGTGCTGGCCGGCTCCGCCGCCTATGCGGTGGCCGAGACGTTCCACACGCGCGGCAGCCTCCGCCTGAAGCTACGCCAGGCGCACGGCTTCTACGCCGTGATCGCCGTGTCGACGGTGGCCGGCGCGTCGATGGGCTTTCTGCATCTCAACCCGATGCGCGCGCTCTACTACACGGCGATAGTCAACGGACTGGTCGCGCCGGTGCTGCTGGTGTGCATCATGCTGCTGGCCGGCAACGGGCAGGTGATGGGCGAGCGGCGCAACAAGCGGCTCTCGAGCGTGCTGGGATGGGGCACGACGGCGCTCATGTCCGCGGCAGCCCTGGCGCTGGTGTACGGCCTGCTCCGCGGATAACGGCGCCCAACGAAAAACCCCGGTCGCCGTCCGCACGAAACGGATCGAGGACCGGGGCGTGACACTGGAGATGAGCCGCTCAGCCGGGACCGTGTGGCCCCGCCATCGCAGTCATCCCCGACGAACCGGATGCGGTACGCGCTGCGCCCTAGCCCAGGTCGCGCAGCAGTTCGGCGGGAAGCCGGGTCTCGAGGATGTGGTGTGCGCGGAACAGCCGGGATTTCACCGTCCCCAGTCCACAGCCCATCACCTCGGCGATCTGCGCGTACGACAAGTTCTCGTAGTAGCGCAGGACGACGGCATCGCGGTAGCGCGCCGGCAAGCTCTTCACGGCCGCCCAGGTGAACTGCGAGATCGCACGGTTCTCGACGGCGACCTGGCCGCGGTCGACGAGCGCGAGCTGCGGCGCGTTGTCGCGCAACTCGAGCGCGACCTCACGCGAGCGGCGGGTGGTCTTCTTGCGACCGAGACGGGCGCACTCGTTCAGCGTGATGCGGCAGAGCCACGTGAAGGGCTGTGCGTCCCCGCGGAAGTGGTGAAAGCCCTTGTATGCCTGGAGGTAGGCCTCCTGTACGGCGTCCATCGCGTCGTCGCGGTCCCCGAGGACGCGGTAGGCGATGTTGACCAACCGGGTGCAGTACGCGAGCAGCGGCGTGAAGGCCGAGTCGGGGGCAGCGGCAGGCGCGGCGGTCGGGCTGACCGGCGCTTCGAGCATGGCTTCAGGCATTGACGTCCACATAGTGTTCTCCCTGTGGCGACCCACTGGCCGCGGTAAACGCTAACGAGCGGGGAGCTGCTAGCAGACTTCGGGGAGGGGTAGTGCAGCCCGCGTGCCAATCGGCCCGCGACATGGCAGGCCGTTATTCTTCAACTACTTGAGGCCATGTTGAGGTAGATCACATGATGATCACTTGCACATATTACAACGAGATTTGTACATCGGGAGGGGCTCACCAGCCAGGGGATCGCGCAGGTCGCCGAGGCGCGAAAATGCGGGAGGACATGAAACGGGGGTGCCCCCTCGTACAGGGACACCCCCGTCGTTCCCTCCCGGCTGTCCAGGAACCACCTCTGGTCCTGTGAGCCCGATCCATCAGACTCCCAGAGGGTTCGATTCCCTCGCTCACGGAAGGCGGGATTTCATTCGGGGAGCCGGCCGGAGTACTTCACTCGGCCCCCGTTGCACCCCTGGTGATCATCTGCCCCATGAGTTCTGGCGCGCCCCCCAATCCCCGGTAGGGATTCGGGGGCACCATCAACGCCTGAACCGCCTGGGTGCTGCTCCACTCGTGTTGCCACTCGCTTCGCGTGCCGTCCACCGTGTGGCGATCTGCGTGGGGGGGAGCATGCAGCCCTCGTGCCAGACATGCCTCATCTGTGCAAGTGATTACATTCCAACTGTTCATCACGAATCAGGCATTTTCGACCCGGCGCCCTTTGTACATTTTACACAGGGACGATGGCCAATCTTACGCGCCCCCACGCGTCCCAGCGGGGGCGCTAGTGAATGGTGGTCGCCGCGCGCCGGTGGCCCCCGTCGATCCAGCTGCCGGCTCCCCAGCTCTCGCGGACCATGTTCCACGGTTCGCTGTCCGGGTCATCGGGACGGCTGAGGGAGGCGGGTCCGGTCAGGGGCGGCCGAACCACACCGCCGTCATCGAGCGGCTTCGCGGCGTGCGCGGCCTCGGGCGCCTCCGGCGGAAGCGGCATGCCCTCCCCGGTCGCGGTATCCTCCGCCTCGTGCTCCCATCCCCGGCGGATCACCTCCTCCGCGATTTGCGGCATGAGGGCGTATGCTCGGGCGATAGCGCCGCGCTCGTGCGCGAGGTGCACCTGCGCGAGCCGTGCGATGTGCGGAAGCTGGGCGACCAAGGCGTATGCCTCGAGCGTGCGATACATGCCCACCTTGAGGCTCGCCGCGCCGAACTCCCGCTCGAGCGCGACCGTCGCGAGGTCGTGGTCCTCCTCGCCGTGGGGATTCCCGGCCAAGAGGGCGGTGATACGACTGACCGTGGCCAGGTCGATCGCGGGTTCCTGCCCCCGGCCGCGGAGGGCAGCCGCCACCGCATGCTCCTGAATCTCGGAGCGCTCGTGTTCCTGCTGGATCAGTGACCGCACCTGGGGCTCCTGGACGCGGTCCACCATGCCCTCGAGGATGCGCTGGTGAGCCTCTTCGGCCAGCGCGGCCTCGAGGAGACAGCGGATGATGGGATCCTGAGGCTCGTGCATTGCGGTGTTTCCTCCGTGCTCTGCAGGTCGCGACCCGTCGCGTCCGGGGGGGCCAGGCACACGGCCCTCAGTGTCGTGGAGAAGTAGACAGAGTCCGGCGCGGGTCTGTTCCCCTTCGCACCCGCTGGACGGCTTGGGTGGTGACCGCGTACGGTGGGCCAGCCGCTGGAAGGACGCTCGTGGGCCGCCGGCGGCACGCCCGAATCGATTGCAGCCAGGGGAACAACCGTGTCGAGCGACGCACCTGACGGATCCGGATGCCTGACCGACAGATTTCTGGGAATGCTGACGCACGACCTGCGCGACCCCCTGGCCCCGCTGGCCTTCGCCGCGGAATTGCTGCGCGAAGCGGGAGTCGATCCCGTGGAAGCCGCTTGGGCGCGGGATGTCATGGACCGTCAGGTCGGCGCGCTGACGCGCATGCTCGACCAGCTCTCCGGCCTCGCGCAGGCGTTCCGCCGGGGCACGCCCGCCTCTGCCCCGCCCGTGAGCGTGAAGGCCGTGCTCGACCACGCGGTCGCGCGGG
>JBKJUD010000319.1:0-7732 GCA_046590735.1 Candidatus Eiseniibacteriota bacterium
GTCGAACCAGGCCTACGCCGACTTCGGCTACTCGGTCGCGGGGGCCGGCGACGTCAATCACGATGGGTACGACGACGTGATCGTCAGCGCGCTGGGCTTCGACGTCAGCGTGCCCGACCAGGGGCGCGTGTTCGTCTACCTCGGCGGGCCCTCCGGCCTGTCGCCCACCGCCGCGTGGACGGCGGATGGCCAAGTGGCAGAAACCGTCGAGGCCCCGCACTACGGCTGCTCGGTCGCCGGCGCCGGCGACGTGGACGGAGATGGATACGACGACGTGCTGGTGGGCTACGAGCACTACGTCGTCACCTCGGTCTCCGAGGGCCGCGCGGAACTATACCGCGGCGGGCCCGGCGGGCCGCAGGCGAGGCCGGCGTGGTTCCAACTCGGCGTCGTCTCGGGCGCGCACCTCGGCCACTCGGTGGGGCCGGCTGGTGACGTCAACCGCGATGGCTACGCGGACTTCCTGGTTGGCGCGTGGCAGGATACCGACGGGGGCGAGTGGGGCGAGGGCCGCGCGTATCTCTTTCTCGGCGGCCCGGCCGGGCCCGCGGGCTCGGCCACTTGGACCGCCGCGGGCGATCTCTCCTATGCCGGCTTCGGGGGCCACGTCGGCCCCGCGGGTGACGTCAACGGCGACGGCTTCCCCGACTGGCTGGTGAGCGCCTTCGGCTTCGACAACGGCGTGCGGGTGCGAGGGTTCGCCACGGTGTTCTACGGGCCGCAGGTGGTCGGGGTGCCCGCACCGTCGCCCGGCGGCGCAGGGCTGCGGCTGCGGGCGCGGGCGCACGGGGTGGTGTGCGAGATGCCGGCGGCCGGTTCGGTTCGGGTCACGGTGCACGACGTTCGCGGGCGGTGGGTCGCGACGCTCCTCGACGGCGTCCTGCCGGGCGGGGCAACCGCCCTGAAGTGGGATGGGCGGAGCGCCGCGGGCGGCGGCCGGGTGGCCTCCGGGGTCTACCGGGTCCGCGCGGACGCGGGGCCGGCGGGCGTGGCCACCGCGGCGCTGCTGCTGCGACGCTGACGCCGGCCCGCTCCGCCAACGCCCGGGCTGGTGCCCGCGTCCGGATCTGTGTACCATCCGCCCCGCCACCGGCCGAGGTGGCATCTCTGGAATCCCGCCCGCCCCGAGGAGAACCACCCATGTTGTGGACCGGTCTACATGCCCGCCTGCGCCGCTGGGCGCCCGCCGCCCTGGCCGTCTGCGCGGTCGCCCTCCTCGCAGCCGGGTTCGCCGCCCCCGCCTCCGCCACCCCGGTCACCTTCCGCTACCAGCCGGTCATCGGCGGGGTGTCGAGCGTGGCCGTCGCCGGCAGCTTCAACGGCTGGAACCTGAGCGCCACGCCGATGCTGGATCCCGACAAGGACGGCATCTTCGAGGCCACCGTCGACGTGCCGCCCGGCCGCGTCGAGTACAAGTGGGTGGTCAACGGCAGCCAGTGGCTCACCGACGACGGCGCGACCGACTTCAACGACGACGGGTTCGGGGGGAAGAACTCGGTGGTGGTCGTGGCGTCCGCGGCGCTCACCGTCGGCACCGGATCGGCGGCGAAGAAGGCTCCCGCCGTCACCGGCATGCGCAGCGTGACCTTCACCTTCAAGCCCGCGCAGGCCGCGCAGTCGGTGAGCGTCGCCGGACAATTCAACGACTGGGCCGCCGGCAAGACCCCGCTGACGGACGACGGCACGGGCACTTGGTCGACGACGATGCTGCTGCCGCCGGGCGACTACCAGTACAAGTTCGTCGTCAATGGGACGCAGTGGACGCAGGACACCGCCGGCCAGGACGACCAGGCGGCCGACGGCTTCGGCGGCAACAACAGCATCAAGCGCGTCGACGCGCGCTTCGCCGCGCTCGATGTCCACCAGGGCGACGGCAAGGTCTACGGCGAAGGCATCCAGCACGCGCAGGGCGCCAGCGAGATCAACAACATGGGCCACGGCCGCGTCGAGTTCACCGCGCGCGCCCATCGCGGCGACATCGACGGCATCGACCTGGTCACCTACCCGTCCACCGGGCGCACTGTCACGCCCATGACCCTCGCCAACCAGGACAAGGCCTTCGCCTACTATCGCGCGACCGTCACCGTGCCGGGCGCCGTGCCCTACCTGTTCCGCTATCACGACGGCGCCGCCGCGCAGTGGATGTCGCCCGCCGGCCTGGAGGCCACCGAGAACAGCAAGGCCGCGTTCACCTTCGACCCCGCCAAGGTCCCCGCCTTCGAGACGCCGGACTGGGTCAAGAACGCCGTCATCTACCAGATCTTCCCGGATCGCTTCGCCAACGGCGACAGCACCAACGACCAGGACTTCCACGAGTGGTATTACGCGGGCAAGCACACGCCGCCGGCCGGCGGCATGCTGAACCTCGATTATCAGGAGTACTATCACCTCGTCCGCCCCTGGTCGAACTACCAGGCGCTCACGCAGGCGTCGCACACGCCGGATCACCGCGACTGGATGGCGTTCTACGGCGGCGACATCGAGGGCGTGCGGCAGAAGCTCGGGTACCTGAAGGACCTCGGCATCACCGCGATCTATTTCAATCCGGTGTTCGAGGCGAAGTCCACGCACAAGTACGACGCCGCCGACTACCGCAAGATCGACCCGCACTTCGGCACCAACGAGCAGTTCATCGCCTTCGTCAAGGAAGCGCACGCGGCAGGCATCCGCATCATCCTCGACATCGTGTACAACCACAGCGGCAACTCGAACTGGGCGTTCAAGGACGCCGTCGAGAAGGGCCCGCAGTCGCCCCACTACAGCTGGTACGACTTCACCAAGTGGCCGCTTCCCGAAGGCTGGCCCAACGTGCAGCGCGGCTGGAAGCCCGCCGACTACTATCACTGCTGGTGGGGCTACGGCGACCTGCCCGATCTCAACTTCGACCTCGCGCACAGCGACCAGGCCGAAGTGTCGATCCGCGACATCAAGCAGGCCACCCCGAACAAGCCGCTGATCGACTACCTGCTCGACGCGACGGAGTACTGGCTCACGGTCGCCGACATCGACGGCGTGCGCCTCGACGTGCCCAATGAGGTGCCGATGTGGTTCTGGTCGCTGTTCAACCAGCGCGTCAAGAGCGTGAAGCCGGACGCGTACATCGTCGGCGAGCTGTGGGGCAATGCGTCGGACTACGTGAAACCGGGCATGTACGACGCGGTGATGAACTACGCGTTCTTCAAGGACCCGGTCATGAAGTTCCTCGGCATGGGCCAGGGCACCGCGGCCGACTTCGACAACACGCTGGCCAGCGGGCGTCTCACCTACCCATCGCAGGCGGTGGCGACGCAGATGAACGTGTTCGACTCGCACGACACCGTCCGCTTCCTCACCGCGGTGGGCGGCAACCCGGCGCGGCTGAAGCTTGCCGCGCTGTTCGGCATGACGTACATCGGCGCGCCGACCGTCTACTACGGCGACGAGATCGGCATGGCCGGCGACAAGGATCCCGACTGCCGACGGCCCTTCGTGTGGACGTGGCAGTCCGACCCGCAGCGCGTCGACATGCACGCCTGGTACAAGTCGGTGATCGGCCTGCGCAACGCGCACGCGGCGCTGCGCACCGGCGACTTCATCACGCTGGTCGCCGACGGCATGACCTACGCCTACGCACGCAGCGGCAATGGCGAGAACTTCGTCATCGCGCTGAACGCGGGCAAGAGCCCGGCCACGCTCACGCTCGACACCGCGCGCTGGGGCGGCACGGTCACCGCCACCAACGCCCTCACCGGCGAGAAGGGGACGTGGACCGGCAAGGCCACGCTCACGCTGCCGGCGGAGACGGGGAAGGTGTTCCAGCTGACGAAGTGAGCCGGTCGCAAGTCAGTTGTGCGAGAGCTTGTTCAGCCCAGATCGCCTCGCGCAGCGTCTTGCTGGGAATCAGGTCGGAGTGGTGCGCGGGCCGTCGGGTGTCATGCTGACGACTAGACCGCCTGCGCTCGATTCGGTCAGGGCACGGCACTGGCCCGTGTACGTCGCGCGGCGTGCCGGGTAGGATGGCGCGCATGCTGCCTGCCCGGCTCCGCGCGCCGCGCCTCCCGCGCACCGTCCTCGCCCTCGGTGCGGTAAGCTTCTTCACGGATCTCGGCTCCGAGATGATCTTCCCACTGTTGCCGCTGTTCCTCACGCAGGTGCTCGGCGCCTCGCCGGCGCTGCTCGGGGTGATCGAGGGCGCGGCGGACGCCGTGGCCAGCGTGCTGAAGATCGTCAGCGGCGAGATCGCCGACCGCGTCGGGCGCAATAAGCCGCTGGTGCTCGTGGGCTACGGCATCGCGTCGGTCGTGCGGCCGTTGGTGGCGGTGGCGAGCGCGCCGTGGCACGTGCTGGCGATCCGGCTCAGCGACCGCGTCGGCAAGGGCGTGCGCACCGCGCCGCGCGACGCGCTCATCGCCGCGAGCGTCGACGACGCCACCGCCGGCCGCGCCTTCGGCTATCACCGTGCGATGGATCATCTCGGCGCCGTCGCCGGGCCGCTGGTCGCCGCGGCGCTGCTGGCGTCCGGCATGTCGCTGCGGCACGTGTTCGTGTGGGCGGCGATCCCCGGGGTGTTGTCGCTGGCGGTGCTGTTGGGCGGGGTACGCGACGTGCGACGTGCGCCCGCGGCCACCGACGCGCCCAAACCGGCACGCCCGCCGCTGCCGCCGCGACTCTGGAGCCTCCTCGGCATCCTCGCGCTGTTCGCGCTGGGCAACTCGTCGGACGCCTTCCTGCTGTTGCGCGCTCTCGATGCCGGCGTTGCGCAGGCCGCTATCCCGCTGCTGTGGGCGGGCCTGCACGTCAGCAAGTTCGCGTTCACCGCGCTGGGGGGCCTGCTGGCCGATCGCGTCCCGCGCGTGTGGCTCGTGGTGGTGGGGTGGGCGGTGTACGCGGCGACCTATGTCGGCCTCGCGCACGTGGACTCGGCAGGGGGAGTGTGGGCGCTGTTCCTGGTCTACGGCGCGTTCTACGGGCTCACCGAGCCCACGGAGAAGGCGCTGGTCCGCGAACTGGCGCCGGCCGCATCGCGCGGCCGCGCCTTCGGGATGTACCACGGGTTGACCGGCGCGATGGCGCTGCCGGCGGGCGCGCTGACCGGCTGGATCTGGGTGGCGGCCGGCCCGGCGACGGCGCTGTACCTGGGCGCGGGAATCGCCGCCGCGTCGGGCCTGTTGTTGTTGCTGTGGGGCGCGGCGGGCGCGCGCCGCGCCGCCTAGGACACTAGCGGCGCCGATCCTGCAGCTTCATCAACAGCCGCAGCACTTCCATGTACAACCACACCAGCGTCACCATCACGCCGAACGCGGCGAACCATTCCAGCTTCTTCGGCGCGCCGGCTTCCGAGGCGCGGGTGATGAAGTCGAAATCGAGCAGCAAGTTGAACGCGGCCACGCCCACGACGAGCAGGCTGATGCCGATGCCCATCATCCCGCCGCCGCTGAGGATGCCCAGGCGCACGCCGAACATCCCGAAGATCATGTCGGCCATGTAGGCGATGAAGATGCCACCGGTCGCCGCCACGACGCCCATCCGCAACCGCTCGGTGACCTTGATGATCCCGGACTGGTAGAGGAACGCCATCACCCCGACCACGCTGAAGCTCAGGGCGACCGCCTTCAGCGCGATGCCCGGGTAGCGCAGGTCGACGAGGATCGAGATCGTCCCCAGCGCGAGCCCCTCGAGCGCCGCGTAGATCGGCGCGCTCACCGGCGCCCAGTCCTTCTTGAAGCTGGTGACCAGCGCGGCCACCAGCCCCCCGATCATCCCGATCAGCACCCACGGCATGATCAGCGCAGGGTCCCGGGTGGTGGAGAACTGGATCCACGGCACCATCGCCCCGGCGATCGCGAGGGCCAGCAGGATGCCGACCTTGGCGGCCGTGCCCCGGACCGTCATCGGGACGGTCGAGGCGTCCAGGGCGAAGGATCCCCCCGGACTCATGAACGCCTGGGGCTTGAGGACCGGGTTGTGACTGCGTGGTGCGGGTGCGAGGGCGGTCGTCGCCATGGGACTTCGTGCCTCCACTGGAAAACTGGTGCGGGCAGCCCGTCGTGTCGGGCCCGCTTCCGGCAGGATAACCTGTTGCGGCTTCGATGCGAAGGGGGAGGCGCGCGTTGCGGGGGCGGCCCGGGAAATGCGGAGCGGTGGCGCGGGATGGACGGTCTCGGCTGTTGGAGGAATAACGGAGGCAATGCATTGGCAACCCTCAACCTCCCCCTCCAACGGACCTGTTCCCGGCCCGGCTCCCCGGAGTAGGATACTCGGGCAGATTCGCGGGCCTCTCCGGGGTCCGATGCCGACCAGGGGGAAGGGCTCGTCAATGACCAAGCACGCAAGGCTGGCCGCATGGGTGAAGGACGTCGCGGACCTGTGCACGCCGGACACCATCGTCTGGGCAAACGGTTCGGATCAGGAATACCAGGACGTGCTCCGCGTGATGGAGCAGGCAGGCACCGCGATCCGGCTGAACGACGCCAAGCGGCCCAACAGCATCTACGTGCGCTCCAGCCCCGCCGATGTGGCGCGGGTCGAGGAGCACACCTTCATCTGCTCCGAGTCGCAGGACGACGCCGGTCCGACGAACAACTGGAAGTCGCCGGCCGAGATGAAGGCGCTCATGACCCCGCTGTACGCCGGCTGCATGAAGGGCCGGACAATGTACGTGATCCCCTACTCGATGGGTCCGGTGGGCTCGCCGATCGCCAAGATCGGCGTAGAGATCACCGACTCGCCCTACGTCGTCGCCAACATGCACATCATGGCGCGCGTCGGCGACCGGGTTCTCGAGGTACTGGGTGACGACGGCGAGTTCGTGAAGGGCCTGCACTCCGTCGGCGCGCCGCTGAACGACACCGAGGCCGACTCGCCCTGGCCGTGCAACACGACCAAGTACATCTCGCACTTTCCCGAGACGCGCGAGATCTGGTCGTTCGGATCCGGCTACGGGGGCAATGCGCTGCTCGGCAAGAAATGCCACGCGCTGCGCATCGCCTCCGCGCAGGCGCGCGACGAGGGCTGGATGGCCGAGCACATGCTGATCCTCGGCATCACCAACCCCGAGGGGCAGACGATCTACATCACCGCCGCCTTCCCGTCGGCGTGCGGCAAGACCAACCTGGCGATGCTGGTACCGTCGATGCCGGGCTGGAAGGTGGAGACCGTCGGCGACGACATCGCCTGGATGAAGTTCGGCGCCGACGGCCAGCTCCACGCGATCAACCCGGAAGCCGGCTTCTTTGGCGTGGCGCCGGGCACCTCGATGAAGAGCAACGCCAACGCGATGCTCACCGCCACCCAGAACTCCATCTTCACCAACGTCGCGCTCACACCGGACGGCGACATCTGGTGGGAGGAGATGACCGACGAGAAGCCCGCGCACCTGAGCGACTGGACGCGCCGTCCGTGGACGCCGGCCGCGCCGCGCAAGGCCGCCCACCCCAACGCCCGCTTCACCGTCCCCGCCAGCCAGTGCCCGGCGATCTCGCCGAAGTGGCAGGACCCCGCCGGCGTGCCGATCAGCGCGATCCTCTTCGGCGGCCGCCGCGCGTCGACCGTGCCGCTGGTCAACGAGGCGATGTCGTGGCAGCACGGCGTCTTCCTCGGCTCGATCATGTCGTCCGAGACCACCGCCGCCGCCGCCGGGGCGGTCGGGAACCTGCGCCGCGACCCCTTCGCCATGCTGCCCTTCTGCGGCTACAATATGGGGGACTATTTCGCCCACTGGCTGTCGATGGGCGGACGCACCGAGGCGGCCAAG
>JBKJUD010000127.1:0-9431 GCA_046590735.1 Candidatus Eiseniibacteriota bacterium
CGAGGCCTACACCATCCCGCTCGCCGGCGGCCTGCCGGTGCGGCGCACGTTTGATGCCGCACGGCGCGTCGCGGTCATCGGCTGGACCCCGGCCGGCCAGTTGCTCTACGCCACCAACGCGCTGTCGACGCTGCCCAACGTGCAACTCGTCTCGCTCGACCCGGCCACTGGAGTGCGCACGCCGGTGCAGTTGGCGCAGGCCGCCGACGGCGCCGTCGATGCCGCCGGCGTGCTCTACTTCGCGCGGCTGCCCTGGCAGGGGTCGAATACCCGCCGCTACAAGGGCGGGTACGTGCAGCAGATCTGGCGCTTCGCCCCTGGCGACAAGGAAGCCACGCCGCTCACCGGCGATTTCGCCGGCACCAGCAAGGCCCCGATGCTCGCGGGCGGACGCGTCTATTTCCTGAGCGACCGCGACGGCACAATGAACCTGTGGTCGATGACCCCCGCCGGCGGCGACGTCCAGCAGCACACGCGCTTCACCGAGTGGGAGATCCGCTCCGCCTCCACCGACGGCGCGCACATCGTCTTCCAGCGCGGGGCCGATCTCGGCGTCTACGCGGTCGCCTCCGGCCAGGTCACCACGCCGGTCGTCACGCTGCCCTCCGACTTCGACCAGCAACGCGAGCGCTGGGTGAAGAAGCCGATGGACTACCTCACCGCCGCGCACATCTCCCCGGATGGCGAACGCGTCGTGCTCACGGCGCGCGGCCAGCTGTTCGTGGCGCCGCGCAAGAGCGGGCGCTTCGTCGAGGCCACGCGCGCGCCCGGGGTGCGCTACCGTGCCGGCCGCTTCCTGCCCGGCAGTGCGTCGCTCGTCGCCTTCTCCGACCAGTCCGGCGAGGTGGAGCTGTGGACGGTGCCCGCCAACGGCGTGGGGCGCGCCACGCAGCTCACCCGCGACAGCGACGTGCTCCGCTGGGACCTCACGCCCTCGCCCGACGGCGCCCTCATCGCCCATCACGACAAGAACCAGCGCTTGTGGATCTACACCACGAAGGCGAAGACCAACGCCCGCATCGACTCTGCGGCGGTGGACAACTTCGGCGACTTGCGCTGGTCGCCCGACAGCCAGTGGCTCGTCTACACCGCCGTCGCCGAGAATGGCTTCCACCGCCTCTACCTATGGAACGCGCGCAGCGGCGCCCGCACCTTGCTCACCACAGACCGTTTCGACAGCTACGCGCCGGCGTGGAGCACCGACGGCAAGTGGCTCTACTTCCTGTCGGACCGCACGCTCAAGTCCATGGTCGAGGATGTGTGGGGGCCGTACCAGCCCGAGCCCTATCTCGACAAGCGGACGAAGATCTACGCGCTGCCGCTGGTGCCCGGCCTGCGTTCGCCGTTCGCGCCGGCGGACGAACTGCATCCGGCCAGCAGCAAGGACGCGGGCGAGGCGAAGCCGGCGGTCGTCGCCGGCAAGGGCACGGCCGCCGCCGCGAAGGCGCCCGGCGTCGTCGTCACCATCGACACCACCGGCATCCGCGAGCGCCTGCAGGAGCTCGCGCCGGTGCCGGCGGGAAACTACAGCGGCCTGTTCGCCAACGCGAAGGGGCTGTTCTGGCGCGTGGCCGGCACCGGCGAGAGCGAGACCGCGCTCAGCGGCATCGCCTTCGGCAACGACAAGCCGGAGGTCAAGACGATCCTCGAGGACGTGATCCAAGCCGAACTGTCGCAGGACGGCGGCAGCATCCTGGTGCGCAAGGGCGACAACCTGTACGTCCTCGAGGCGGCCGTCGCCCCGGCTGAGAAGATCGAGAAGAGCAAGCTGGATCTCAGCGCGTGGATGCTCAGCGTCCACCCGCGTGAGGAGTGGCGGCAGATGTACGACGAGGCGTGGCGGCTCGAGCGCGACTACTTCTACGACCGGCAGATGCACGGCGTGGACTGGGCGGGCGTGCGGGCGCGCTACCAGCCGCTGGTGGCGCGCGTCGCCTCGCGCGGTGACCTCGCCGACGTGCTGCAGCAGATGGTCGCGGAGTTGTCGGCGCTGCACATCTATGTGTACGGCGGCGACGCGCGGCTGGCGGCCGACGACATCAAGCCTGCGTCGTTGGGCGCCGTGCTCGTGCGCGATCCTGCGAAGGGCGGCGACCGCGTCGCGCGGCTCTATCGGAACGATCCCGACGCGCCGGAGCTGCGCAGCCCTCTGCTCGACCCGGCGGTCGGGGTCCAGGAAGGCGACGTCATCCTCGCGATCAACGGTGTGCCGGTGCTCGACGTGCCGGATGCCGGGTCGTTGTTGCGCGGGCAGGCCGGCAAGCAGGTGCTGCTGCGCGTGGCGGGCGCCGGTGGCGCGGCGCGTGACGTGATCGTCACGCCGATGACCCCGGCCGACGAAGGCGACCTGCGCTATGCGAACTGGGAATTCGCGGCGCGGCAGAACGTCGAAGAGTGGGGCAAGGGCCAGATCGGCTACCTGCACCTGCGTTCGATGAGCGGCAGCGCGTGGACGAACTTCGCTCGCGACTTCTACCCGGTCTTCACCCGCCATGGCCTGATCGTCGACGTGCGCAACAACACCGGCGGCAACATCGACAGCTGGGTGATCGAGAAGCTGATGCGCCGCGCATGGGTGTACTGGAGCCAGCGCGTGGGCCAGTCGCCCACGTGGAACATGCAGTACGCGTTCCGCGGCCACCTGGCGGTGCTGGTCAACCAGCAGACCGCCAGCGACGGCGAACTGTTCTGCGCCGGCATCCAGCGCCTGAAGCTCGGGCCGGTGATCGGCACACGCAGCTGGGGCGGGGAGATCTGGCTCTCGTCGAACAACTTCCTCGTCGACGGAGGCATCGCCACCGCTGCCGAGTACGGCGTGTACGGACCCGAGGGCGAGTGGCTGATCGAGGGTGAGGGCGTGCATCCCGACATCGTCGTCGACAACCTGCCGCACGCCACCTTCGCCGGCGAGGACGCGCAGTTGCGCGCGGCGGTGGACTACCTGCAGCGCAAGATCGCCGAGGAGCCGGTCCCGGCGCCGGCGTATCCGCGCTTCCCGGACAAGTCCTTCGACAATGGGCCGGTCAAGAAGTAGCGCGCGCGTGCGGCGGCGCGCCGGGGCGGGATGAGGCGTCGCCGCGCCCTCGCGTGCATCGCGACGGCGTGGCTGGTCGTCGCGGCGGCGCCGGCGGCGGGCCAGCTGCCCACGGGTTTCGTCGATGTGGTCGTCGCGCGCGATCTCGACTTTCCCTCGGCGCTGGCGTTCACGCCCGACGGCCGGGTGCTGGTGGGCGAGCAGTACTCGACGCGGATCGTCTGCATCGCCGCTGGTCGCGTGCGGGTGGTCGCCGATTCGATTCCGGGCACCCGCAGGACCGAGGCCGAGGGCGGGCTGCTCGGACTCGCCGTCGATCCCTCGTGGCCACGGCGGCCGTATCTCTACACCTTCACCACGCGCTTTCCCGCGCCGATGTCGATCGCGCGCTGGGAGATCGCGGGCGCTGACGGCGACTCGCCGCGCCTGGCACCCGGCAGCCGGCGGGAGCTGCTTGCCGTGTTGCGCGATTCGCTGCCCCACCACAATGGCGGCACGCTGCGCTTCGGTCCTGATGGCATGCTCTACGCAAGCGTGGGTGACGACGGCGATCCGTGTTCCGCGCTGGTGTGGCGCACGTTGCGCGGCGCGATCCTGCGGCTGGACGTCGCGGGCGTCCCCCCGGGCCCTGGTGGCGCCCCGCCGCTGACCACGCTGCGGCCGCGTGACACGCCCGCCACCGCGGACTCGCTGGCGGACGTTGCATGGGCGCACGGCTTCCGCAATCCGTTTCGGTTTTCCATCGATCCGCTGACCGGGGTGTTGTACGTCGCGGATGTCGGCGAGCACGACGTCGAGGAAGTGGACCGCGTGGCCGCACGCGGCTACAACGGCGGCTGGCCGCTGCGCGAGGGACCGCGCGCAACGGGCTCTCGCTGCGCCCTGTTCGACTACATCGTCTCGCCGCCGGTGTACTGGTACGACCGGGTGGGGGTGACGGCGGCGATCGTCGCCGCGGGCGTGTCGCGGCCGGCGGTACGGCCCGCGTTCGGCGCCTTCCCGCCCGCGTACGACGGCGTCGCGTTCGTGACCGACTACTACCAAGGATTCGTGCGCGCGTTGCGGTTGCAGGATGGCGTGTACGCACCGTGGCACGTGCCCGGGATGGCGGACTCCGCCAGCGGCGATTGGGCGCGCGGCTTCGAGTCGGTGGCCGACGCGCAGTTCGGGCCCGATGGCGCGCTGTGGTATGTGCGGCAGGCGTTGCCCCGGTTCACCGCGGGCACCGGGCAACTGGGACGCATCGGGTGGACGGGGACGCCAGCGCCCGGCAGCGCATCGTTCACACTGCGGGTGCGCGCTCCCGCGTTCCCCGGCGATGGGGCGCGCGTCAGCTTCACGACGCCCGCCGCGGCCGCCGTGCGCGTCGAGGCCTTCGACGCGGCCGGCCGGTTACTCGCCGTGCTGGCGCACGATGGCGTATTCCCCGCCGGCGATCACCTGCTGCGCTGGGGCCACGCGACGGCTGCCGGCGCTCGACTGTCGCGCGGCGTGGTGTTCGTGCGTCTCGACGTCGACGGCGTCACGTCGACCGCGCGCGCGTTCCTGCCGTGAGGCGACGCTCGCCGCGCAGCGCCTGGTCCAGATCCGCGATCAGGTCGTCGGGGTGTTCGAGCCCGACGGACAACCGCAACAGCGTCGGCGGCGCGGATGACAGCGCGCCCTCGATCGACGCGCGATGCTCGATCAGGCTTTCAACTCCGCCGAGACTCGTGGCCGGCGTGAACAACCGCACCCGGCCGACCACCGCGATCGCGTCCTCCCGCGTGCCGGCGACATCGACCGACAGCATGCCGCCGCCGCCGCTCATCTGCCGCGTCGCCAGCGCGTGCTGCGGATGCGACGGCAGCCACGGATAGCGCACGGTGGCGACGCGCGAATGCGTGGTCAGCCACTTCGCCAACGCCAGGGCGATTTCGCTGTGACGCCGCACACGCACCGGCAGCGTGCGCAGCCCGCGCAGCGCGAGCCAGACGTTGAACGGCGCCATCACGCCCCCGGTGACGGTGCGCAGCCGCAGCGTGCGCCGCACGAAGTCGCCGTCGCGCGCGAAGATCGCCACCCCGCCGTGCACGTCGCTGTGCCCGCCGATGTACTTCGTCGCCGAGTGCGTGACCACGTCGGCGCCGAGCGCCAGCGGCTGTTGCAGCACCGGCGTGGCGAAGGTGTTGTCGACGATGGTGCGGGCACCGTGCTTGCGGGCCAGCGCGGCGATCGTGGCGATGTCGGTGACGCTCATCTGCGGGTTCGACGGCGTCTCCAGCCACACCACGCGCGTCGCCGGCGTCCACGCCGCGCGCACCGCGTCGAGGTCGCACATGTCGACGACCGTGTGCGTGAGCCCCCATCGCGTGAAGTGATCGCGCGCCAGCTCGCGGATCTGCATGTAGCACTCGGCCGGCAGCAGCACGTGTGTGCCCGGCTCCTGCGCCTGCATCAGCGCGGTGGCGACCGCGGCGCCCGAGGCGAAGGACAGCGCGCGCGCGCCGCCCTCGAGCGCCGCGCACGCGTCCTCGAACTGCGTGTGCAGCGGCGAACCCTCGCGCACGTACTCGTAGCCGTGCGGCAACTCGGCGGCGGGGCCGTGCACCCAGGTGGTGGTGAGCGCGATCGGCGGGGCCACCTGGCCGCCGGGGCGCTCGGCGGGCGCGCCGGCGTGGATCGCCAGCGTGTCGGGGTGCAGCGGGCTCATGGTGTGCCTCCCAGCTGCGCGGCGCCGATCGGACGCCCGGGCGGGGCCGGGAGCGATTTCAGCGCGGGCGCCGGCGCGGGCGCGATCGCGAGCGCGTCGTCGAGGTCACGCAGCGCGAGCGCGCGGTGTGCGGCGGTCGCCGATGGGGTAAGAGGCGCGGTGCGCAGGCGGCGGCGCAGCGCGTCGAGTTCGGCATAGGTGGCGGCGCGCACGTCCGACGACGCATCGTCCCGTCGCGCCAGCGCGAGCAGTCCGTCGAGCACCTCACGCTGGGCCACGCGCGCGAGCGCGGCGGCGCTCGCATCGGCCGGCGTCGGCAGGCCCCACGTGGAGTCCAACAACGTGCGCTCCACCTCGCGCGCATCGGGCCCGCCTGAGAGCGAACAGCGCGCCAGACGTGCCGGGTCGAGCAGCGGCCCGACGACCAGACGCGCCGCGATCCGCGCCGCGCTGAGCGGACTGAAGGCAGCTCCCGCGTCCGAGGCCATCTGCTCGCGTACCGACGGCCGGTCGAGCGGCGCCACCGCCAACTCGCGCACCAGTCGCAGCGGGATCGCCAACCGCGCCGGCGTCAGCATCGTGCACAGCGCGCGCAGTCCCGCACGCTGCTCCGCCGCCGGCACCCACGCCACCGGCGCCTGCCCGTCACCGCGCACCGCGTTGGTGGCGTACTGCCCGCCGACGATCTGCTGCACCGCCTGCACCGCAAACCGGTGATAGAGGTAGGCGAAGGCGAACCGCTCCTGCAGTTCGTACAGCGGCGCGCCCGCATGCAGCTGCGAGGCGCCGAACCGCGCGAGGATCGCCGCGCGCACGTCGGCGGTGGTGCGCAGCCACGCCACCGGGTCGGGACCCCAGTCGTACTCGGCCCACCGCGGATCGGAGTCCACCGGCAACACCACGCCGTGCGCCAGCGCCGCGCGGATCATCGCCTCGAGCTGCGTGGGCGTCCGGTCCGGCGTGTAGCCCCACGCGATCGCCAGCGAGTCGTACGCGCCGATGTCACCGGGGTAGGCGTCATGGATGTCGAAGTTGCCGTTGGTGTCGACCTCGATGTGTGGCGCCAGGTAGTCCATCACCGAGCCCCACCCGAAAGTGGTGGCCGCCCAGTTGTGCCCGAGGCCCAGCGTGTGTCCGACCTCGTGCGCGGTCAGGTAGGCGAGCCGCCTCATCGCCAGCGAGTCGCCATCGGCCCCGAAGGCGTCGTCGGGCATCGCGCTGCCGGCCGCGCACGCCGCGCCGCGCAGGGGCGCGTCGCCGCCGATCAGCGACCAGAACTTCCACGTCGTGCGCCGTCGGTGCGAATCGAGCACGGCGACGGCGTGCACGATCTCGCCGGTTTCCGGGTCGGTCTGCACCTGGCCGAACGACCACGAACGGTCGACCCGGTTCACCCACTGGATGCCCGAGTAGCGCGCGTCGAGGAAGGTGGCGCCCTGGGGCAGATCGCGCACGACGAACGCGTCGCGCAGGCCCGCCGCCGCGAACGCGTGATTCCACCACAGCGCCGCCTGGCGCATCGTGGTGCGCTCCGGCTCGGGGATGCCGCGATCGAGGTAGAAGACGATCGGCTCCACCGGTTCGGACACCGCCGCCGCCGAGTCCTTCTTCACCAGACGCCAGCGCTGGGCCAGCGCACGCAGGATCGGCTCGCCAGGGCGCACGGTGTGGTCCTGGAACGATTCCGGAAAGTAGCCGACCCGGATATCCGCCTCGCGCGGCGTGTAGCCCGGGCCCGGTCGCTCCAGGAACGTGTGGTGCACCGACACCGACATCGTGTGTCCGTCCGGCAGCACCGCGGCGATCGCCGTCGGCGGCGCGTCGGAGACGAACGTCAGCGTGGCATCGAGTTCGGTGTTGCGCGGGAACGCGCCGCTGCGCGCCGGGCGGAAGATGGAGCGGTCGGTGTCCTGGCGCCACTCGCCAGCCTTGGCGTCGCGCAACGCCGGGGTCACCTGCGTGTCGCTGCGCAGCAGCGTCGAGGCATCGACCAGCGTGCGCCCGGCGCTGTCGGCCAGCACCGGCCACGCGGCGAGGATCGACACCGGGAACGACTCCTCGACCACGCGCCGCGCCTCGGCGCCGCCGGTCAGCGCCCGCTGCGCGGTCTGTTCGCGCACCAGCAGCACCCGTGGACCGCTGCGCTCCAGATGGCACAATCCCATCCCTCCGAGCGACCCGCGGTCGAGCACCGGGTCGATCGCCCCCACGCCGCTCGACAGCCCGCTGGCGTACAGGAACGCCGGCCCGTCCACGCGCACGGCCAGCAGCAGCCGGCCGCCCGCCGCGTCCCAGTAGTAGGGCACGAAGCCGTCGTGGAATTCGGCGCCGGCGACGGCGGCGGACCAGGGGGCCGGGGCCGGGGCCGCGGCGTGGACGCCCGCCGGCGCCACGACGCCCCAGGCGAGCACACCCGCGACGGACGCGCGGGTCAGGAAAGGCAGCATGCGGTACCTCGATCAGGGTGGGAGAGGACGGCACAGCCTAGCAGAGCTGTCGGCCCCTCGCCCTCGCCTGATGGGCCACCAGCCGCCGCGCGAACTGGACCAAGAAAGCATGGTCCCTTGACATAATCCATAATTAGACGCATTCTAACTCGCGTGAAGACCGACATCGCCGCCGTGCTGCGAGAGCACGGGATCCAGCCGTCCGCACAGCGCGTGGCTGTCGCCCGCTACGTCCTCCAGACGGATGAGCATCCGTCCGCGGACCAGGTGTGGGCGCGCGTGCGCGAGGGCTTCCCGATGATCTCGCGGGCGACGATCTACAACACGCTCAACCTGTTCGTGGCGAAGGGGCTGATCCGCGAGCACGTGCTCGCGGAGGGGCGCGTGGTGTTCGACCCCAAGCTCGACCGGCATCACCACTTCGTCGACGCGGAGACCGGCCGGATCTTCGACGTGCCCTGGAACGCGGTGAAGGTAGAGCGGGTCGAGACCCTCGCCGGCTACGACGTCACGGAGTACCAGGTGGTCATGCGCGGCCGTCGTCTCGACGGCCCCATCGTCCAGTCCTGATCCCGCCCCCGGCCGCGGGGATCCGGACATGATCCTGAAACGAATTAGATAGCGTCTAAGTCTGAACGCAGTAAAAACGAAGCCCCGCCCGGGCGACCGGGTCGGGACCGAACCGCACACAAGGAGACGTCATGCTGACCATCGGGGACAAGTTTCCGGCTTTCGACTTGAAGTCCGTCGTGAGCATCGAGAAGGGCAAGGAGTTCACCCAGATCTCCAACGAGTCGTACAAGGGCAAGTGGCTGGTGGTGTTCTTCTGGCCGAAGAACTTCACCTTCGTCTGCCCCACCGAGATCGCGGAGTTCGGCAAGGCCAACAAGAAGTTCACCGAGCGCGACGCGCAGGTGCTGGGCGTGAGCACCGACAACGAGTACTCGCATGTCGCCTGGCGCCGGGACCACGAGGATCTGCGCGACCTGCCCTTCCCGATGATGAGCGACAAGCGGCACGACCTGAGCCGCGAGCTGGGCATCCTCGACAAGACCGAGGGCGTGCCGCTGCGCGCGACGTTCATCGTCGACCCCGAAGGCACCATCCAGTGGATCAACGTGAACAATCTGGACGTCGGCCGCAACGTCGACGAGGTGCTGCGGGTGCTGGACGCGCTGCAGACCGGCGAGCTGTGCCAATGCGGCTGGACGCAGGACAAGCTCACACTCACCGCGCAGGGCGCGTAGCCATGCTCGAC
>JBKJUD010000153.1:0-7124 GCA_046590735.1 Candidatus Eiseniibacteriota bacterium
GCGGCGACGTGCGCGATGGTCGGGGCGGCCCCGTCGGCATTCGACAGGATCGCGAAGGTGCCGTTGCGCGCGCTGGCCGCGATGTCGCCGTGCCGCACGCGGCCGCCGCCGAGCACGGCACAATACGTCACGCTGCGCGGCGTCGAGGAGATCGGCGCGCCGAGGCTGGCGGTGAGCGCGGTGATCGTGCCGTCGAACGACAGCTTGTAGAGGCGGCCATCCTCGCCGCCGATGACGATGTCGCGCCCGAGAAACGACGGCGAGGTGCTGAAGCGCGGCGGGTCAACCCACGGCAGCACGTAGTTGCCGCGTGTGTCGAACGCGTTGAGCCGGCCGCCGCGCGTGGTGGCGGCGAAGATATTCTCGACGTCGCCGCCGGGGCTCACGTACGCGCTCTCGGCGAACGCCAGTTCCGGCAGGAACTCGGTGCCGTCATCGGAGGAGGCGAGGAAATCCTGCCCGCGCCGCGGGCTGCGCGGGTTGCCGTGCGCGTCGATGACGTAGATCAAGTTCTGCGAGGCCAGCGCGATGTACGTGTCGCCGTCGCCCAGGAACTTGCCGACGATCGGCGAGCCGAGAGCCACCGAGTCAACGGCCACTGCGGTGGGAAAGCCCTCGATCAGCCGGTCCGAACGCGCGCTGTAGAACATGGTCATCGCGCGCGGCGTGGTGACGCGGATGCTGATGTGCGAGTCGGCCCCGGTGTTGAGCGCCGAGCTGGGCGTGGTGCGCGAGGTGAGCGAGTCGCCGTTGCCCTTCCAGTACGGGTCGAACGCGCTGCCGACCGTGTACGGATACACGCTGGTGTCGCCGAGGTCATACGTCCCGTCGGCCTCCATCAGGCCCACCGCCGGCCGCGCGTAGTCGACGTTCAGCGTGTAGCCGAGCGCGGCGAGTTGGTAGGCGCGTTCCTCGTCGATGTGCCAGACGAGCACGCCGGAGCCCGGCATCAGCGCGTCGTACTCGGCCAACGGCGGCGCGTCCTTCGCGCGCGAGGCCTTCGGCCCCATCACGACATGCGTGAGCGAGTCGGTCTCGACGAAGATGCTGTCGTCGCCGTTGATGTCGGTCTGGCGGTTCTCGAGCAGGAAGTATTCGGTGGCGCTGATCGGGACCTCGGCGATGTACGGCGCGATCTCGATCGCCGGGATGCTGTCGTCCTGCGCCACCGCGAAGCCGCCGTGCAGGAAGGTGCGTCCCCACAACGCCGCCTTCGACCACGCGTCGAGGCTGGGCGGGATCAGCCCGCTCACGTAGATCAAGTTGCCGTGCCGGTCCGCGGTGGGGCCGGCGACCAGGTTGCCGCTGTCCATCAGGCTCCACAGGCCCACGACCGGCGTGCCATAAAGCGTGTTGTACAGGTCGGGCAGCCCCATCTGGTGGCCTGTTTCGTGGGCGAGCACACCGTTGAGCGCACTCCACTCGCCGTCCTGGTTGGGACTCTCGGGCACCACGGTGGCGGCGTCGACGAAGTGCGTGCCGTCCCCCACCGGGATCGCCTCGTCGAGCGTGAGGAAGAACGAGGGGATGTCGCGCGGCGAATCGCCGCGCACGTCGCTCTGGGTGTCGGGGCCGGCGTGGAAGATCATCATGCGCACGCTGCCATCGGGCAGCGCGAAGTCGTTCCACGGGATGTTGGGGTCCTGCGCCGCGCTGCGGACCGCGTCGACCACGAACTTCTTCGCGGTGTCGTAGACGTCGGCGCCGCTGAACAGGAACCACGGCCCGTACTCGCCGGTGTCGCGCAGATGGTAGGCGGAGTCGGCGGCCACGGGAAAGATGGCGGAGCGCACGCCGGCCACGCCGTGCGACTGGGCGCGGTAGTAGCGGTCGAGCGCGGCGAGGTGCGCCTCGAAGTAGGCCTTGTTGTGCGGCGGCGGGTCGATCGGGACATCGACGGTGTCGCCCGTGGCGTCGATGAAGGGGCGGAGGTCGAACGTGCCGTCGGCGGTGGAGGTGAGCGAGCCAAGCGAATCGCCCTGGAAGTCCACACGGATGCAGACGATGGGCAGCAGATCCGGGGTGGCGGCGGTGTGGGCGCCGGCGGTGCGCATGCGCGAGAGCTTCCACGCGGCGGGATCGCGCCGGCGGGCCGCAAGCGTCGCCCCGGGCGGATGCAAATCATCAAGGAAGTGCCGCCGTTGCGGCGACCCAAAGGCGCGGCCGGCGAGTTGCGCCTCGCGCGCCAGCGCCGCCTTGCCGGCGGGGCTGTCGAGCCAGGGACCACCGGTCGCACGTTGCAGGGTGATCGTCGGCCCGCCGCCCCACACGCGCGGCGGTGCCGGATCCGGCGAGCCGTGGGCTCCCGTTCCGGCCAGCGCGCCGCCGACGAGCAGCGCCCCGGTCAACACCCACTGCCGCACCCCGCCACACAGTCCACTCACCTGCCCGTGCCTCCTGCCGCCTGCCCCGCCGTCTGCCCTGATACGGTCGAGACGCGCCACCCCGGGGGCAGCGCGTCTCGCGCGGGACACTCGTGGCGCCCCGGCTGTCCCCAGCGAACGCCTAGAACGCGGCCGTGAGCGAGAACTTGCTCACCCGGTTGTTCTCCGTGAGGAACTTCGACTGCGGCACGCTGGCGTAGTCGAAGCGCACGTTGGTGATCGGCGTGATGCCGACGCCGTAGGTGAGGTCCTGGATCGTGCCGGTCTTGTCGTCGTAATAGCCACCGCGCAGCGAGAACAGGTTGTTGTAGTTCAACTCCAGCCCGCCGCCAAAGATCTTGTCGTGCCCGGCGATCAGCGAGTAGTTGTAGTCGAACGAGGCGTTCACCGTGACCGGCGCCGCGCGGTACACCTGCCCCCCCAGCCCCAAGCGCAGCGTGCGGGCCAGCGGGTCGGACTGGGTCTCGTCGATGAACGCGATGTTCGGCCCGAGGTTCACCAGCACCGCGGCGAGGTTGATCTTCGGCAGCATCTTGCCCTGCGTCTCGCGGACGTGGGCGAGCACGCCCATGTCAGCGGCGAAGGAGTGGCCGGAGCCGCCGCGGCCCGAGTCGAGCACGTCGGCCGGCGCCAGGTTGACACTGATGTACTTCAGCCCGACACCGAGGCCCACCGTGGGGGTGAGCAGTGTGCCGTAGGTCACGGCCGGCACGACCTCGTAGCTGGTGAACTCCTTGATGACGGTGCCGTTCTCGTCGGTGGCCTGATTGGTGCCGTAGGACAGGTAGGCGAGGCTCAGGCCCAGTCCGCCCCATCCCTCGTAGTGGTGGGTGAAGGAGCCATACTCGAAGTAGACGTCACTGGCCAGGTTCGGCACGAGTTGCGTGTGCATCATCGAGAGGTTGTTGTTGGCGAGGAAACCGAGACCGGCGGGGTTCCACCACGCCGCCGTGGCGTCGTCGGCCAAGGCGGTGTACGACCGCCCGAGCGCCTCGGCCCGGCCCCCGACCTGGATCTGGGTCGAGATTCCCCCCGCGGTGCTTTGCGCCTGTGCGGAGCCGGCACACAACAGGGCAGTTGCCACGGCGAGACTGGCAGCGGAAACGAACACACGACGCATCACGCAGATACCTCCGAAATCGAAAGAAGAAGGGCGGGGCCAGCGACTGGCGCACAGGAGGGAGATCCACCCGCTGCACACGCTAGCACCCAAACTGGAAGGCCGTCAATGACTCGCGGGGGGCATCCCCATGGGTACACCGCCCCCCCGCGCAAGGTCCGGAATTCTTTCCGCGTGGGCCTCACCGGGGCGCGACCACCCCCCGGCCCAGCGCCTCCGCGGCCTGTGTCCCGGCCTCGTCGCGCACGCGCACCTTGAACAGGTACGTGCCCGCCGCCACCGGATCCCCGTCGACATCCCGCTGGTCCCAGAGAAGCCCGGCCTGCTGGCTGGTCCCGGTTCCGGCGATCGTCACGTCGTCGTGCAGCAGCCGCACGAGGCGGCCTGCCACCGAATACACCGCCACCTCCATCTGGAGCCGTCCGGATGCTCCCCCGCCGTCGAGTTGGGCCAAAATCCACTGGCCCGCCGCGCCGCCCGGGTAGGTCAGCACGCGCCGGAGGGCGAAGGGCGTGGCGTCGGCCACCTCGAAACGCAGCGGCGTGAGGCTCTGCGGGAAGATGGCGCGGTTGCCGTAGGTGTCGCTGGCCGCGACGTGGATGGTGTGCGGCCCCAGGCGGATGTTGGGCAGCCGGAAGTGCGCGATGCCCGCGGTGTGACTGCCCTGGTCGTAGGTGAACGCGCTCGTCAGGTCGTAGGTGGTGCCGTCGAGGATCACGTTCACCTGGCTGCCGGGCTGGCCGGTGAGGTTGATGCCGTGCTCGTCGGCCACGCGGATGACCAGGTCGGCGGTGGGCGACACCGCGGACTCGCTGCCCGGGAACACCAGGCGCAGCGAGTCGATGCCGGCGTCGGCCTCCGGCTCGCCGGCGATCACGGCGACGCCGGTCGCGACGCCGGTCGCGTCGAGGCGCGGCCCGCTGGCGGCCGGGGTCACGTAGACGCGCGCGCGCGCATCGCCGCCCTGCAGCGTACTGTCCGCCGGCACCACGAACGCGGCCGCGAACTGTCCCTGCGCCACCGCGACGTCGCCGCGGAAGATCACCTTGCCCGGTGTCTGGTAGTCGCCGAAGGTGTTGCACGCCACGCCGGAGCCCGGGGTACGGCACGGCGAGGTGGGATCGAGGCTGCCATCGCCGTCCCCGTCGACCATGATCGTCGGGCCGCGCACCTCCACGTTGGCGGTCCCCGAGAACGTGTTGTCGGGCGTGCCGGCGGCGGTGAGCACGGTGCCTTGCACGCGGCCGAGCGTGCCGGTGGCCAGGTGTCCGCCCTCGATGCTGACCGTCGCCCCCTGCGCGGCGGTGGCCACGCGGACGGCGGGATCGCCGAGCACCGCGTACTGCTCGGCGTTCGAACGCCGCAGGCTCGCCCCGATGCAGGCGGCGCCGAAGCTGCGCGCCGCGCGCGTCGTCCTGCCGGGGAACAGATCGTTGAGCAGCGTGGTGTCGAGGCTCGCGTTGGTGACGCTGAAGGCGAGATCGGTGGCGCTGAACGTGGCGATCGCCCCGCCCGCCGTCATCTTCACGAACACCTCGCTGATGCCCTCGGTATTCGGCTCATCGAACTTGCCCACCGCGCACGACGCCGCGATGAACGTCATCAGCCGCGATCCGTTGTGCAGCGAGGGCACATCGGAGATGCGCAGGTACTGTTCGTGGCCCAGCACATCCCACCAGCCGTGGCCGATGTAGTTGAGCGCGGCCACGCCGTTGTTGATGGTCATCTGCACCTTGTCGTTCATCGCGCGCTTGACGCACTCGCCCTCGGAGAACGGCGCGGAGATGGCGTACAGCTTGACCTCGTCGAGTTCCGGCGGCATGTGGCTGACCGCCAGGTTCTCGGTCTGCTGCGTGTGCAACCAGCCGATGCCATCCGGCAGGTGCACCAGCGACGTGCCGGCGCCGCTGCACCCGGAGAACTGGTCGTCGGCGAGCAGCGCGAAGCGGCTGCGCCACGTGCCGTACTCCGGCGTCTGCTCGAAGGCAATCAGCTTCTGCTGGATCATCACGCGCGCCTGCTCGTCGTTGCGCACCGGGAGCCGGCCGATGTACAGGTCGGCGAGGTCGCGGCCGTTGCGCGGCGTGATCGAGACGTACCAGGTGTCGCTGAGCACATCGGTGAGGAACGAGACGCACGGCCCGTCGCCGACGTAGCCGGGCACAAAACTCTTCGAACCTTCGGCGGAGGCGTAGTAGTTCTTGAAGTCCCAACTGGCGTCGCCCACCAGCACGACGTAGCTCGGCGGGGCATTCGAGACCGGGTTGACCGTCCAGGTGTTGAAGGCGTAGGCGACGAAGTTGCGGATCGCGGCGGGGTCGGTCACGCCCCAGCCGAATTCGTCGAAGACCTGGTCGATGGAGATGACCGCAGTATCGGCGGCGGCGACGTCGGGCACGTTGTGATAGCGATAGGCCGCGAGCGCGCGCGCCGAGTTCATGAACAGCGGGTGGGTGAGCACCAGGTAGTCGCCCTTCCGCGCGGTGTCGCGCAGACGCGGCCCGGTGAAGCGCACGACCGAGGGCACACGCGGGGCCGCGGCGGCCAGCGTGGTCGCGATGTAGCGATGCGCGCGCACCCCGAGCGTGTCCTGCACGACGATCGAGGCGTCTTCCTCGCCGGCGACGCGCGCGGTCACCGGCAGCACCTCGCGCGGACGCAGGCGGTCGGTGATGTCCCACACACGCACCGCCGCGCCCGGCGTGAACCCGCGCAGCGCGAAGCGCTGGACGGTGACCAGCCCGCGGGGCGGGGCGGTGAACTCGAGCCAGTCGCTGGTGGCGGTGAAGGCGCGCTGGTAGTCCAACTCGTACCAGGCGAGACGGATCACATCGGATTTGGCGGTATTGACGTCGGTGCGTCCCTGGCAGGTGAGCACATCGGGCACCAGTTGCGCTTGGTAGGTGACGCTGTCGCGCACCGTGTCGTTGAACACGCCGGTGGTGTCGATGTCCATCGCCACCTGGTAATTCCAGGAGCGTCGCGCGAGCACGATGCCGTTGAGACGGACCTCGAGGTTGTGTTCCTTGACGCAGCGCACGCGGCTGTTGCTGGCGCCCCAGAAGCGGCCGCGAAAGCGCACGTCCTTGTTCGGGACGATATGCGGCAGGTTGGTGATCGAGAACTTCGGCGCGGTGCCCTCGGCGAGTTCCTCCCACCACCAGCGCTCCCACCGGCAGCCGAACTGGCAGTTCGAGCCCTGGATGGTGCCGAGCTCGGGATTGTAGGTGGCGTTCTGCTCGCGATGCACACGCCAGGTGAAGCTGGGGGCCGCGGCGATGCCAGGCAGCGAGTCGCTGGGACGCGCGGTGGCGCGGGCGATCGACTCGGTGAACGTGCCGCCCCAGGTCACCCAGAAGATGTTGTCGGCGGTGTAGGGATTGTCGTACCAGAGGTCGTCGCCGGGCCGGCAGCCCTCGTAGCCGCCGCTGGCGCCGACGTTCCATTCCCACTCGTTGCCGTGGGTGCCCCAGCCGTAGAAGGCGACGTAGTCATCGCGGTCGAACACACCGGGGGTGCCGGTGTCCGAGACGATGGCGCTGACCTGCGACATCCAGTCGCTGGGGGTGCCCTGGTCGATGGTGCTCAACTCGCGGCCACCGCCGGTGTACACACGCAGG